>NZ_JABMCQ010000011.1 GCF_013179575.1 Sphingobacterium shayense
AGATTTATAAAAACAGAACTCAATTGGGATGTTAACCCAAATACGTTATCAGTGGCATTAAAGAGAATGGACTCGTCGATTCAAATTACGAAAAACCCAGTAAAGGCATCAGGAAACCTATACAAAAAATCACAGTAGTATTGGTAGTGGTATTAAGCTCGACAATATTTATAACATTCGTTGGCAAGCAAGAAAAGCCTTAGCTATATGTTAATTTTCTAGTACAAAGTATCAAATTTATATCTCTTATTAAAAAACTGATTTTTCCATATTGTCATCATTCGATTTTGGATTTATATGATAAAGCTCTAAATTTACTGCCAGATACCAGAAGACTATCAATTGTACCGCGGCACGCCCTTACCCTAGTGCAAATTTTATGGAAAGAATAGAACAACTAAAAACTCAACTTAAGGAAGCGTCAAAATACGCCAGATCAAGAGCTATTTCGAAGCGCCGGTTAGCGGTAATTCTTATGGATAATTTTATAGAATTACAATTATCGAGCTTAATCAGTGAAATTTTCAGTTCTCCATCCTCTTATATAAAATCAAATAAATACACTGACGCTCAAAAAAAAGTGATACCACGAAACTATGATAAGCTATTAGCCGCATCTGTTAAAGAAAACCTAATCACCGCTAAAGATAAAAATGTGTTGACGTTCTGCCACGACGTGCGAAATAACTTATATCACAAGGGGGGGGATGAAAAATTGCTGGTTGAGGTGGCGATGAGATCTTTACATGAAATAATATGCAGGCACCAACCAAAATGGAAATCGGGACGGAGTATGGTTGTTTATAGTTTTTCCAAAAAAGACCTAAAAAAGAGTAATTTCGACTTTTCTCTTAATTGTAACACTACAGATGATCGGCTCGCTTTTTTACGAACCAGTTTTGTTTTAAATAGTCGTACAAAAAGTGTATCATTTACGCTATCCAAGTTTCTATTGGAAAAGTTGAACTATGTGAGATACGCCTTCTCATATTTAAGCAAGAATTATCCACAACTTCATCCTTATACTAAGGATTGGTCGTTCCAAGATTACCTCTCTACATTCTCGCCTTTTGTCGAAAATTCAGGAAGCACTAATACCTATAAAAACAAAGGTGGTCAAGAGGGGCCCAACGGAAATTTCAATACACTGAATCTTGAATATAATGAAATGCGTTTAGACAGCCTTGAAAAAATTTTTTTAGCAATGAGAGCACTACCGACAGAAGATGCTGTCGAGAGGTTTTGGTCATTAAAAAACGAAATTCGAGGTATGTACGTAGCTTTTTCTTATGGGATGAGAGAACTAGAAGACGAAATTCACAACGAAATACGCAGAATAAAAGGCGGTTGAATAAGGCTTTTTCCACATAGGGTATTTATTAGTTCTAGGTGTGGAATCTTATCAATTATAGTTAACTCATAAAGAATGCAATTTCATTGGACAAAAAGATGACCAAAATCAATTATTATAGTTGAATTAATTCGCGTTATGGATTCTTACAATTTCAGAGTATACGTAAGAAAAATCTATTCTTTAGGCCATAAGCGTCGACATTTTGAGCTGGATCTTTTGCAAAGATATATTTTATTTTGTTTCTATCGCGTATTTAGTGCTATATGGACCGTAAAGAGGTTTAATATTTTGGTATGTACCTCTTTCCCATAATTATTCCTTTTTTTTAAAAAACACTGATATAAACCCGTAATTTTCAATTAAATTTTGGTCGCCGCAACTTTATATAACATCATTGTCAATGAAAATGATTCATCCAGCTTTACTGTCACTTTTTTGTTTGTTTACCTTTCCCCAAGTTACTCTCAGTCAAACCGATGAAGAGATTGACGCCTTTATCCCTGAAGGCTATGTCCTTTTCGAGAAGGTCTACGGCGACCTCAACAAAGACGAACAGGAAGATTGTATCTTAATAGTAAAAGGAACAGACAAAGAAAAATTTACAGAAACTAGGTTTGGGGAAATCGTTGATAGGAATCGCCGTGGCATCATTGTACTCTTTCATAAAAATGACGGATACGAACTGGCTGTAAAAAACTTAGATTGTTTTTCGTCTGAGAATGAAGATGGCGGCGTTTATTTCGCCCCCGATTTGTCGGTTTATATCGAAAAAGGAAACCTATATTTCAATTACGGTCATGGCAGATATGGCTATTGGAGGTATACTTTTAAATTCCAATCTAAAGATTTTGAACTGATTGGGTATGACCAATCCGACGATTTCGGTCCGATCGTTAACAAGGAAATCAGTATCAATTTTTTGACCAAGCGGAAACTGGAACGTATAAATACAAACAAAGATACACAAGTATCTGGAGATGAGGTTTTTGAAGAATCGTGGACTGATATTGAAATGGATCAGCGCATCAAACTGTCAGAAATTGAAGATTTCGATAAGTTGGAAATATAATTTAACACAAGATTGAAAATTTCGCAAAAATATAGGTGAAAACATCTAATGCAAATGGTTTCTCTGACAGAAATCGCTTTTCCGGTATTCATTTTAACCCGAAGCATTATTCTATCATCATCCCCAATCCACTATTGTGTATCGCTAATTGTGTCGCTTTTTATTTTTTTAGTTTGTCAATAATCTGGTTTTCAACAACACTATCATATTCAATGATATATTTCCCCGCATGAGTAACTATCATTAAGTGCTCAGCGTTATCTGTTGTAGAAATAATAGTAACCATCTCATTATTAAATAATGTGAATCTTCCTTTGCGTACAGCGCCGAGCTGGAACCCTTCGATTTTCTTTAGGTGCGTTGGCATGGATATCTTTTCAATTCCTACGATATCTTGGTAGCTGATTTTAGTACCATACGGTCCTGAAATGTGTAGTTGCTCGACTTCAACCTTTATATTAGGTTTACTCATCCCTATTCCAATTGATATCATAACCGCCGATATTACCCCACCCCCTATAAAAATCAGAAGGATAGTGGACTTTCTTGTACTGCCATAAAATTTTAACGAGTTAAATATCAATATAAGAAAACCAAATAATGGGTACATCACGGAGAATACTATCAACCCATTTTCACTTCTCACTACATTGTGAAGAATTAACCCGATAATTAAATAAGACAAGGCAAGCAAGAATAGGAAATTCCTAAAAAATTTTAAAAAGCGGACCAAGTCGAACGTACTTTTTTTACTTTCTGGCAAAGTATTATAGCCCGCTAGAAGATAATGAGCATTTTTACTGTTAACGACGACTGCAGAAAACAGCATTATTCCGGCAAGTATATAGATCAACGTCATTTTAAAATCTCTCTTTTTAACAAAGATTGTTTATTTATATTATTGCATAAACATAGAATTAAAATTATCGAAATCAAAATAATAACGCTACCGGCTAAAAGAATAATGTAGGCTTAAAACATTTAATGGCTCGTGCTACAATATTTTACACGAAAAAATCTCTTTAAATAATTCGCTATCATTTTTCGATCACGTTTTGACGGATTCACTTTTCATTATTTTAGTTTGATTCTCTTCTTATCAGATTATGTTTGTCATGTCAAATCAAACCTTGAAGCTAGTCAATATTTAGACACAGGATGATACTTATATACCTTCACTTTGGTGTCAAAAAAAGCAGACTCTCCTATCTCTGGAAAAGTAGGGTTTGCGATATTCCAGTTTTCACTCTTGACCGTCGCTAGGATTTTTCTTTAAAATCCCCTTTTCAACGCTTTCATTTAGCTGTTCCTTAGCATAGTCCCATAGAAAAGAAGATCCCTTATCAATTACCTTTTTCTTCTCATAAACTTTTTCATAGCCGACATTAAACTCGCGCCACGTCCCCCCGTTATTGGATATATTTTGAAGTAATGGTTCGATACGGTCCATTGCTCTGGCAAATTTCGCTTCTTCGGTCAAACCCGCTTCAAATTCCTCCCAAATCATTATAAACTCTTTTGCCTGATTTTCCGGCAAGAGGCCAAACACCCTTTGTGCAGCCAAACGTTCTGTTTCTGTATTTGTGTGATTTTTTACCTCATCGTAAATGAACGTATCTCCAGCGTCGATTTCCACAATGTCATGAATTAACACCATTTTCAATACCTTAAGAACATCAACTTCCAGGTTCGAATGCTCGGCTAAAACCAGCGTCATCATTGCCAAATGCCAACTATGTTCCGCATCGTTCTCGCATCTGTCGCTATTAAAAAGCTTTGTCCTGCGCTGTATATACTTTAGCTTATCGATCTCCTTAATAAAGTCTAGTTGTTGCCTCAATCTTTCTGTTACCATACGGTGTATCCTATTGTAAATGCAAATATCTTAATATAAAATATTTAAGTCCTAAATTCATATATTCCAGCTTTAAAAACCGACGTTATCCGCGAGGACGGACTCGCCTATACCCCGTTATTTTTTGCCATTTTTTTTCTCAACCATTCCCGGACGGGCTCATCGTACCCTTTTAGGCTCACATATGCCAAAAGCAGGCTCCCTAGAAGAAGGCAAAGTGCATATGGCCAGACTTCAACAATTGTAATCCCTTGGTTGTTACTGATCCATGCAACATAAAAATATACAAGGGGATAATGCACCATATAAAGCGGGTAGGAAATATCTCCTAAAAACCGGCACATCCTGTTCTCGGACTCGGTGAGTTTCACGGCACCCGCGCCAAGATAAACAATGAGCGGAAATAAAAATATGATGCAAACGGACTCGTATATTCCGTTCATCCACAGCTTCTCAGCACCACCGAGGCGAGGCATAAACAAAACGAGCAGGAGTAAGAGCCCACACCATAAAAATGCATTTTTGATTCTTGCGGGCTTTGCCACCCTCGCTAGAAGAAGTCCAGCAAAGAAAGGATACATTGTACGGATAAAGCCGATTCTTACCTGCTCTGCATTGAGCGTCCATCCCCCACTCACATCGCCGTTGGGACTAGTTATTGCCATGTGTGCGAGTACCACGGCAGAGAGGGCCACGAATATGGATAAGGCTTTCGTTGAAAATTTTCTTATCCAGATCGCATAGAGGAAATTGGCAATATATTCAAAAAATAATGACCAGCCAACGCTGTTTAGTGGGTGCATTTCTTGCCATCCCCGTATATCAAGCGAAAGAGGAACAGGGAGTATGGTGTACCCGATTAACATTACCAGTAGCATTTTCCATAGGGGCACAGTATGGATCATAGGCCAGATCGCTGAATCTGTGAAATAGAAACCGATAGCCCCAAGGGTCATTCCCAGTATGACCAGCGGTTGTAGCCGTGCAATCCTTCGTTTAATGAAAGTCCCTATGCTCATCCTTTGCCATCTGTCATCATAGGCTGAACTGATCACAAACCCAGAGAGCAGAAAGAAAAAATCCACGGCAAGATAGCCATGATTGACCAATATATCTAGGTGGCCTGTCGCCAGCGGTTCTGACAAATGAAAGGTAACAACTACAATAGCTGCAATACCCCGAAGGCCGTCCAATACCGGAAAATACGGTCTAGGAGTTAGTTGGTTATTCTGCATCTTCGATATAAAATATTTTTCTTTTAATTTGTAATTTCGTTTGCTATTCCTGCCCTATAGCCTGTTTTACTACGGTTGTTTTACTTCGGCTGCTTAAATACCCTCTAATGGGTTCATCAATCCAGCGTAGCACAACGTGTGCAAACACGATAAGCAGTAGCATTCCAAGCGCGATAATAATAGCTACCTGCGGAGTCGGAGGTGCTTCTGTTTCTACATAGCTCATGAATATCCATATAAAAGGATAGTGTATCACGTAGAGAGGATAAGAAATATCTCCGAGCCATTTGCAAAGATTTTTCGTTCCCAAGCCGATATTTTCTTTTCCTGAGCCAAGGGCTATCAGAACAGGGAAATAGAAAATGACCAGCAGAGGATCTATGATTGGGCTTATCGTTTCGGAGTACGGTATAAAGAAAACAAGAGACAAAGCGATAGCCAGCACCCAGAAAGGTGTACGTTGATATACTGCCCACCGTGTACGAAACAATAATACGCCCGCTGTAAACGAAAAAGAAAGACGGATTCCACCTGCCCAAAAATTATCGCCTCCAAAACCAACAGCTAGATAGCCAGACCTGTACGATTCCAAGCAAAGGATTACAGCCGATATGATCACGATTGCCCAGAGCACACGCTTAGAAACTCGAACCAAAAACAGAGCATAAACAATGTTCGCGATGTACTCCCAGAAAAGCGACCATGTCGGGGGATTGAGATGAAACAAATTGAAGTACCGTTGGGGAACAGCTGGATAAGGAATAAGTAGCAATCCACTTAAGAACATGAACAATATCTGCGTCTCATCAAAAGAAAGGGCTAAACTACTGAAAGGGTCAAACAAAAATGCTAGGAGACCGATAATGGCTCCGATAATAACCAAGGGATGAAGGCGTATCAATCTTCTTTTAAAAAACTCCATCCTTGTCATATTTCCCAACCTGTTGTCATAGGCATAGGCGATGACAAATCCAGATAAACAAAAGAAGAAATCGACGGCTAGGTAGCTGTGAGGAATGAAATTATCCCGGTAGTCAGGAGTGGCAATTTCCATAAAATGGAACAGAACAACTCCGATCGCCGCAATTCCGCGGAGTCCGTCCAGAGCGTTAAAATGCATCTTTGTAGTTGGTGTCGCAGAGTTCTCTTCTTTCATTAAGGACGATTAGAATAAATAAAATTTTTAAAAAAAATAGATAGTCGAAAGATACTGCATCTAACATTGCTTATTGTTACAGCATCGTATCAATAAATCGACAATTTGTATCAAAAGTCTGTTAATAATGATTCTTTTCTGGCCGACTTAAACTGATCGGAGCCGTCATTAAATTATTTCCTATTAGTTTTTTCAGTCACAAGAAGTGCCCCTGCGCAGTTGACAAGATAAGAAACCAAATTTTCTTCTGAGAAAGATAACTCTTGTTTGATTTCTTCGTCATTGCGGTGCGAAATAGACGCCTCAGAATTAATAGAAACACAATTGGCCTAGCATTTCTCTTGTTGTCAAATCCGAAATCTGGTTATCGATCTTTGCCATTCATGAATAAACAAAAGACAACTGCAAAAAGCATCATTACAGGTAATTAGAAAGTACGAAAACGAATCGCATCTGTAGAAACTGTTTTTCGAAACTTTTGTATATTGGTTCCACACAAACATTGTTAGTTGCAATTTGAAATAACACCCTGCAAATGATAGACAATATAAAAATTTTAGACTCCCAAATCCTTTCGGACAATTGGTATGTTCTTAGAAAAATAACTTACGAATATTCGAAACCGGACGGTACAAAGTCAGTCCAAAGTAGAGAAGCTTATGATCGAGGAAATGGCGCAACAATTTTACTCTACAACAAAGAGAAAAAGAAGGTAATTCTCACAAGACAATTTCGACTTCCAACATTTGTAAATGGAAATAAAACAGGAATGTTAATTGAAGCTTGCGCCGGTTTGTTGGACCAAGACAATGCGGAAGATTGTATCAGAAGAGAAACCGAAGAAGAAACAGGATATAAAATTAGAGAAGTACGGAAAATATTTGAAGCGTATATGTCGCCAGGTTCCGTAACCGAGATTTTATATTTCTTTATAGCGGAATATGCAAAAGAAATGAAGGTAACCGATGGTGGTGGTGTTGAACACGAAGAAGAAAATATTGAGGTTTTAGAACTTGATATTTCGCAAGCAATGAAAATGATAGAAACGGGAGAAATTAAAGATGGAAAAACAATTATGTTACTTCAATACTTAAAACTTAACAACATACTTTAAATTATGATGATTCTTATTGCAAGTCCTTATCGAGGAGGAATGTACGACGACCCGGTGCTAGTGAAGAAAAATTTAGACAAACTTAAACCGGTTGGTTTACCGTTATTTGGTAAAGGATATATCCCAACAATTGGAGAATAGGTTGCTTTACCGTTAATGCAGCTAGCAGGCTCGAAAGCAACTGGCGTGCTGAAGAAGTTCTCTTAAGTAAAACTAACCAGGATTGTGCTGATTTTCTCGATTTGTCGGTTTATCACCTTATTATTGTATACAATTGAATCAAACCTTAATAAATGGAACCCGAAATATCTGTCATAAACACCGTCATATTCTTTTTATTAGCAGCACTTCACCTTTATTGGGCGGTTGGCGGGAACAGCGGAATAAACGCCACCATCCCCACAGATGTTAACGGACGTAAGTTGTTTCGTCCAAGTAGGGGTATAACACTTGTCATGGCAATGGGCTTGTCTCTGTTTGGCCTATGTAACATAGCATTTGCCGGTATAATGCACACCAATTTGGATCCACTATATTTCCGCTACAGTATCCTGCTTATCGCCGTCATCTTCTTCTTACGCGCTATAGGTGATTTTCGCTACATAGGTCTCACCAAGCGCCACAAGCAAAGCCTTTTCGCGCTATGGGACACCCGCTTGTACACGCCCCTTTGTCTGATCTTAGCCGCTTCGCATTTTTTCCTCTATATGCATTAGAAACGGATATCGGTTAGCGCTTACCGGTATTGATCGGGGTAAGGGAGACCCGTTCCTGTCTCGCATAGAATCTTTAAACTTCTTAGAAACATAGCCCAATCATAGCTACATTCAGCGAATCCTGGAGTATATTCCCTCCAACCCTCGTGTCCAAGCAATAGCCAGCAGCCTTGACAGTGTGGCTCCAGTACAAAATTAATTATGGTTCCTATCCAGGATTCATAACCTTTGAGGCAACGCCATTTAACATTGCTATAAGGTCTGAGTTCCTCGATTTTCATTTCTTTGAAATAGTCGGAGCCGAAGGTAAACCGTGCAATGCTACCTACTTCCGGCTTCGCCTCGGTTTCAGGTGTCCACCAGCCCGCCAGCCCATCCCGGGTGGTCAAAGCTTTATATACGATTTCCACCGGCGCATTAATGAGTAATCGGTGGTGGATACCGCCCGGTATCGGCTGCGTAGCTGATCCGTGCTCATGCAACAACGACGTCTCCGTGCTTTCATTCTTTATATTGGCGGGCGTGGGGCTGCCGACACCAGTGAGAATAAGGCCTTTCAGACTTTCCTGTATGTAGTGCGTCCAGGCATCGCGGCAAATCTGGAAACATTCATACTCGGGCACCAATCCCAAATGCGTAAATACCAATCGCGTCTTACCATCCTCTTCGGAAATGTCAAAAATAACATTCGTTCCGATCCATTCACCCGGTTCTTCGGTAAATTTAAAATAATTGTCGAGTACCTTCCAGACCACTTTTTTACTGGGAAGCAGCTCAGTTATTTTTATTTTACAACGGTGGACATCCTCGTAGTGATAGCAAAACTCGGCATGTTGCCGAGCGGTTTCTCCCTCGATGTTCTCGGACCACCATCCGCGTACATTATTAACGGCATCGAAAACTTCCTGCGGTGTCGCATCAACTAGGAGAGCCGTACTGAAATCTTGATTTTTCATGGTTTTACTTTTTCGTTATATCACAAAATTAGTAGCTTCGGAAGAGTTCTACAGGGTGCAAAATAGACATTATGGTGGGTTGATTTAGACAACTTCCATTGTTACCTTTACTGAAAGAAATGGAAAACAGCTAAATATACAAATCAGATGAAACATGTAACCATTATCGTTCCTGATGGGGAAGGTAACAACCTAAGTAGTATCGTTGGGGCCTACAAAATATTAACTCGGGCCGACGATTATTGGAAACAATCGGGAAGGAAAAGTGTCTTTAAAATCCAACTAGCGGGTATTTCAGAGACTGTTGCGTTTCACGAGGGCTTATTCACCGTCAAGCCGCATACCCACATTTCAGCGGTTACCAAAACCGACCTGATTATTATTCCATCTTTAAACCATGATTATAGGAAAGCAGTCGAGAGAAATGGGATATTAATTGACTGGATTGAACGTCGGTACAAAGAAGGCGCGCAAATCGCGACAATCTGTACTGGCGCTTTTTTACTGGCGTCCTCCGGCTTGTTGGATGGAAGGACATGCTCGACCAATTGGGCGGTTGCGGATGATTTTAGGACTATGTTCCCGAAAGTAAATCTTCTGCCTGATAAACTGATAACGGATGAATACGGTATTTATACCAATGGCGGCGCCTATTCTTTCCTGAATCTAATGATCTACCTAGTGGAGAAATATTACGATCGGGAGACGGCTATACTCTGTTCGAAAGTCTTCCAAATTGAAATAGACAGACAACACCAATCCCCCTTCATCATCTTCAAGGGGCAGAAGCAACATAGTGATGAGACCATAAAACAAGCTCAGGCTTTTATAGAAAACAACCTGCATGAAAAAATATCTATTGAGCAGCTGTCCGGCACATTTGCTGTCGGCAGACGTAACTTCGACAGGAGATTTATTAAGGCTACCGGTAACACCCCGGTAGAATATACACAGCGGGTGAAAATCGAAGCAGCCAAAAAAGCTTTTGAAATTGGCCATAAAACAATAAATGAGGTTATGTACGAAGTAGGTTATTCGGATATGAAAGCATTCCGCGAAGTGTTCCGAAAAATAACAGGAATGTCACCGCTTGAATACCGAACTAAATACAACAAGGAGGCGATGGGGTAGAAAAGAATTTTATTCCCCATCGCCGACCAATTTAATAAAACACTACCAAGAAACTAAAAGGTACAGTATTCAGGATCGAAGTACAAAACACTTTAAAACAAAAAGCCCGTCAGACTCATTTGGCACCTCTAAAACCAAGCGTATCTTGGTGTTGGCAATTCTATAGAAGATTAAATTACACTAATTAATATTGATACCGAGGGGATAGACCACAGCCAACCTTCCCAGAAACCATGATCCTGTGTGAAGATAAAATATTTATATTTGCCTATGTCTAGGAACACAATTAAATGTTTTGAAAAGATGAAGCTGCTCTATATTTTAATTTTTGTATTCCTAGTTACGCCTCGATGTGCCTCATCGCAGTTCTTGGTTTTAAATAAAGATGATTCCGTTTACAACCTGAAGCATTACGTGCTAAATACTAAAGAACTCTACAATACAGATTTCAATATTGAGGTTTTTAACGTGATATATCCGAAGCAACATAATCAACATGAACGCATATTGTTAGTCACAGTTCTTCCTGATGTCCTAACTGGCGAGCTCTGGGAGGAAATAGAAAGTGAAGATGTTGAAAATAAAACAATAGAGCCTCGCGAGTATTGTCGTAAGATCTTTCCCTTAGGGAGTTTTAACAACGATATGCTTGCTCTAAAAACGTTAAACAAGATCAGGCTCCTTAAGAAAGAGAATAACAAAGTATGGGTATCGAAAAACTGTTTAGTTGAAGCGTTTGAAATTATCCAGAAAGAACCCGTATTTTTCACAAGCTTGTATGGGCAGCTTGTATTAAATCAAGCTACACTATCTATAAAAGAATTTGTTGATCATTATTCACCGTCGACTTCAAAAGACATAGATGGTTCCGCATTATCGTCATTAACTGTACCCGGGCAATCCGCAAATTTAAATGACTGGCGCGTATGGAAAGAATTTCTGTCGAGAAAAGTAACGATAAATGATCGAGAAGTGGGATATCAGTTTTGGACAAGTGCAAAAACAAACGTAGCAGATAATTATGATGTTTCACAGGGTATCGGACGGTTCATCTATGTTCCCACTATGGGCATCGTGGGTGGATCATATGATTTTTATTTTCGGAACCCTCCGGGCATCTATCGCGAACTTGTCGGAAAAAAAGTATATACTCATCAATTAACCAATAAGGAATGGTACCAAGCTGTTTTGAACGAGAAAATTATGACAGCAGAGGGAATAGTTATAGATTAGCCGACAGATCGAATCACGCGTGACCCGGCTTATCTTTTCTGGAGTAATGGCTATCGTAGAAATTAGATAGCAGAGGCTTTTCAACGAAACAATTACGTATAAATTTGGATATAAAAGCAAAGCCTTCAGTTACGCCTTAACTCCGTTTATAAATAAATTCTACTATCTCTATTTGCCGTGCATTTGCAAAACCTTTATTAGTACCGACTTTGACGAAACCACAGTTTTCTAAAACCTTTTGCGAGCCAAGATTATCAAAGGCGACCCGAGCAAAAACCGGCCTGTTGGTCTCTATTGCAAGAAACTCGCTTAATGCTTTGGTTGCAATCCCCTGCCCCCAAAATTTTCTATCAATCCAATAAGTGATTTCTGTCTCTCCGTCCATCACAAATTTCGCAATACTTCCGACAATAATATTGTCAATAAAAATCGTCTGATTGTTAACCGTTTGGTCTCTCAGTAGTTTCGTATATTTTGCTATATATGCACCTTTGTCTGCGGGATCCTTTGGCGTAAATGCAGCCAAGTACTGCCCTTCTTTGTCCAATTGAAATTGAAACAATAACTCCAAGTCCTCGATTTCCGTTTGTCTAAGATTAATATCCGGTTTCATGTTCACAATTTAATCTAGGTTAAATTAGGGTAATTTCACGTCGGTCTAAAATGGCTTATAACCATTTCTACAGTTGCGCGCGGATTACCTGCCTAAGTTACTAAAACAAGCTCATCGAAAAGCATAGGCAGACGATGAAAACTAATTCATTACCTAATCTTAGCAGGGAATCTCCCCAGGTTCTGTATTTGTCTCTTCACAAAAAAGCTTCTTGGTTGATCCAACTTGCTCAATTAGCGCATATTTACTACACGTTTTCCCGTTCCCAAGCACCTGCACGCATTTTTAATATGTTGATTGTTATATTTTTAATAAAAAAATAATAATTTTCCCAATTCACATGTAATACTTGAACAGGGATATCTGTCTCTATATTAACTAAGCGATAATTAATGATGAATCAAGAAACCTTTAAAAATACGGTATTTGTCCTAAAGGATAAACTATACCGATTTGCAAACAGGTTTTTAGAATATCAAGAAGACGCTTACGATCTGGTCCAAGAAGTGATGTTAAAACTATGGGAAAAGAGAGCGCAGTTGCAACAAGTTCAAAACATAGAGGCTTTCGCCATGCAAATGGTGAGAAATATGGCATACAATAAGATTGATAAGTTAGGAAGGCAAGCGAAATACTTAGATCAGCTTCCTCCAGATATTCAATCAGAAAAGTACCCAGAATTAACGAAGGAATTAATCTTAAAACTAATCGATGCGCTTCCGGAAAAGCAAAGGTTAGTGATGTATCTAAGAGACGTCGAAGAACATGAGGTTGGAGACATTGCAGAGATGGCAGGTCTGGAGGAAAATGCTGTAAGGGTCAATTTGTCAAGGGCCAGAACAACAGTAAGATCAAACTTAACTAAAGTTTTTGATTATGAAAAAAGAAGAATTGGATAGGCTAAAGGCAAAGTATTGGGAAGGCAAAACTTCGCTGGAAGAAGAGCGTAGGCTAAAAGAGCTGAACGATGAGAAATTCTTCACATCGCTTCAGAAGCCTGAAACGGAGATGAATTGGGAATTTGATGAATTTATGCAACAGGTGGCTGAGCAGGAAGTCCCCAAATTAAAGAAAGTGGTTCCAATCACGCGTCGCATCATCACGATGACAGCCGTTGCTGCTTCCGTAGTAGTGGGCTTCTTCTTGATTCGTCAAATAGCCGAACCGAACGAAGATATAAGTAAGACGATCACAGCGCAAGTGGAGATCAATAATCAACTATTAGATGTTGAAAACCCTAAAACTGATGACAAAGTCCGCTTAACAGAAGACGATACGCCCGAAATTAATACGCCGCTCCTCAGAGCTCGTGAATTAGAAAACTCGTACGCTGTTTCTGATAAAAGAGGGCCTCAGAAAGCAAAGGAAAGCAGCACACCGGAACATGCCATGGAAGAACAACTGTATGTCGAAATAAATGGTGTAAAGATTTACGATGAAGAACAAGCGATAAAAGTAACCGAAACGGCATTGCAACTTGCGACTTCCAATCTCAAAAAGGGAATGGAAGGAGTTGAGAACATCAAGTATTTAAAAATTGAAATTTAAAAAATAAAAGCTATGAAAACGCTCATGTTAATAATCAGTCTGTTTGCCGCTACAATGGCGCAGGCACAGGTCTCCAAATTGGATCAAATATTCGAGCAATATAAGGAGCAAAAAGGAGTCACATCGATTAAAATTGGCAAGCCCATGTTCAAGATGCTCAACAAAATGAATATCGGTGATGCAGATATAGAGGCCGTCCGCCCCCTTTTAAGCAAGGTAAATTCAATCAAAATGTTGGTATTCGAAGATGCCGGTTCAGCAATTCAGGGCGAAGTTGCTTCCGCCATTGGCAATCTAAAATATGAAGAATTGCTGGTGATAAATTCAGATGGAGATAAGATCACCTTCCTCGCTGAAAAGGTAGATGGCGATTTTCTAGACAATCTTCTATTAAGTATAAACTCCGATGAAGAAACTATTTTTATGATTCTAGACGGATCGTTAAAATATGATGACATCAATGCGTTAGTAAACAACAATTAATATAAACCTAAAATATTAAAATTATGAAACGTCTTATTGGAATTATTTGTGTGGCAGTCCTCTTAATCAGCATGCAAAGCTGCGTTGTGAAAAGAGGAGCAAACATGGACTTTGCAAGAAAATCAGATTTCTCAAAAAACGCTGAGATCGTCTCCATCAACGTACCGGGTATTCTTATGAAAAGTTTTATCCGCGGAGAAATAAAAGAGTTAAAAGAAGATGATCCCGCACTAGCTCTCGCTGTTAAGAAAATCAAAAAAATTAAATTAATGGCCGTATCAGGAGACGGTGGCAGTAACCTTTTTGAGAAGTTCAACACCTACCTTGTCGACAATAATTTTGAGGAACTGATGAGTATCTATAGCGATGGCGCTAAAATATCGATTAATACTAAAACTAAAGGAGACAAAATAAAGACCATTCTTTTAGGTATCACGGATGAGGATGACCATGTCTTCGTTGACCTGAAATCTAACATAGATATGAATGAATTGAACACATTGATTGAACACTATCAGGAAACTAAAAAAGGACAATAAACACTACAGCCAAAAATAGGCGTAGATCGTTAATATAGAAACCCAAACATCCATATTGGAATTGCACGGCCAGACTGTTGGACAATATTATCCGTAACAAGCCGTGCATTCTCTATACTTTGTATCTGTTGGGGTGTTTTATGTTTACCGCCGACTTCGAAGGTGAATTGTCCGTCAGAAATCTAAATTAGTTCGGTCAAGCAAAACGCCTGATAAATCCATTAATTCTTCGATTATTGCACTTTTAAAAGTGCAATACACAAAAGAAAATGCACTTTTAAAAGTGCAGAAAAGCGTATTTCCATACACTCCATTCAAATGGGAAAGTCAACAAGATATTCTTTTGGTTTATTAATAAATTAATAATACTGGGTTAATGATCGAGTAAACGCCGATCCATAGTTTTGCCAAAACAAACTAATTAACCGCATGAGAATACCTCTACTACTACTTTTAATTTTTTCTTGCTGCATTTCCTTCGCCCAAACCACTGTTTTGAAAGGAAAAATTATGGATAGCAATGACAGTTTTTCCTTACCAGGAGCGGCCCTTCGAATTGAAGAAGGTAATAAATACACTGTATCCGATGCCAACGGGAATTTTGAATTTCTAAACCTGCCTGACGGCACCTACACATTAAGCATTGATTATTTAGGATACAAACATTACTCTGCGGCAATTAAAACAACAGCCGAAGTGCTGGAGATTTATTTGGAGCCGGCAAGCAATGCCATCGATGAAATTCAGGTTATCGGCGACATCGCTAAAGGACAAGCCAGAGCCTTGAATCAACAGAAGAACAACAGTAATATTTCCAATATTATTTCCTCTGACCAGGTGGGCCGGTTCCCTGACCAAAATATTGGTGACGCCTTAAAACGTGTTCCTGGTATTACCATGCAGAATGACCAAGGTGAAGCAAGAAATATCATCGTCCGCGGACTATCCCCAGAGTTGAATTCAGTCACCCTAAACGGTGACCGTATCCCCTCAGCAGAGGGCGACAACAGGAACGTCCAGATGGACTTAATCCCATCTGATATGATTTCATCCATCGAGGTAAACAAAACGTTGACTCCAGACATGGATGCCGATGCTATCGGTGGGAGCGTAAATCTTGTGACACGTGCTGCGCCTAATAAGCAACGGATTTCCGCCACGCTAGCTGGCGGATATGCTCCAGTCAGAGAAAAGGTAATTTACAATGGTTCCTTCATTTACGGTAACCGGTTTATGGGCAACAAAATGGGACTAGTGCTTAGTGGAACGATGCAGACAAATGACTTTGGATCGAATAATATTGAGGCCGAATGGGACCAAGATGAGGGTGATGTTTTCTTAAAAGAGCTGCAGATCCGTAAGTACGATGTCACCCGCGTTCGTAGAAGTGTTTCTGCAGCTTGGGACTACGACATCAACAGCAAACATCGGATCGCGTTGAATGCAATGCACAATTGGCGTGACGACCGAGAGAATCGGTTTGCAACAACATTCTCCGACTTAGAATATGACCCTGATACAAAAACATACACGGGTGAAATTGAACGTGAAACTAAAGGAGGTATCGATAACAACCGCAACAAAGGACGTCGTCTAGAACGTCAGTCCGTTATGAACTTCTCGATGCAGGGGGAGCATCTGCTGCTACCTACGTTAGACATGGACTGGGCGGCATCGTATTCTCGTGCGTCGGAATGGCGGCCTAATGAGCGGTATATTTCTTATGTCCACGAAGGTGCTTCGTTAAATGTTGACGCCGCAGACACCTACCTGCCTTTTGTCAGTACCTCAGGCAGCGATCTTTCGGCCTTTGAGTTGAAAGAGATTACAGAAAATGAGAACAACACACATGAAGATGAATTCGGAGCGAAATTGAATTTCCGAATCCCTTTATCTGTAATCGATGGTCAGAAAGGTAGAATTCGTTTTGGCGGTCGCCTGCGAACGAAAACCAAAGAAAGAGAAAATAATTTCTTTGAATACAGTCCTTTAACCGGATTTGATAACATGGCGGAGTTACCATTACAGACCTGGGACGCCAAAAATTGGGACCAGGGCGCGAAATACGCTGCCGGTTCGTTTGTCGATAAAAACTATCTGGGCGGCTTAAACCTAACGGATAAATCGAAGTTCGAAGAAGAGGCGAATCCAAAAGAATACCTTTCACAAAACTACCGTGCTAAAGAGCAGATTTTCGCCGGATATGTTCGCTGGGATCAAAATATTACCGAACACACGGCATTGATTCTAGGTGCTCGAATAGAACATACTAAAATTGACTACACGGGTAACAATGTTGTTGATGAAGAGGAACTAGCCGGGGAAATCAATAACAAAAACAACTATACCAATATTCTCCCGGGGATTACTTTAAAACACAATTTTTCAGAGAACTTGGTCCTTCGTGCTGCTGTAACAACCAGTCTAGCCAGACCGAATTACTACGCACTTGCTCCATACGTAAATTCAAACATTGGAGATAAAGAGCTGTTTGCTGGTAACCCAAACCTGAAAGCTACCTACTCCACAAATTACGACATCATGCTGGAGCGATACTTCCAGAACGTAGGTATCCTGTCCGCAGGTGCATTCTATAAGAGACTAAAGAACTTCATCTATATGTACAACGATCGGAGTTTTTCGACAGACCGCTTCAACGAGGTCTTCCCGACGCTGACAAACCCTATTCAGGAAGGCGAGACATGGGACTTTGCACAGTATAGAAATGGAGATAATGTTGATGTATACGGTTTCGAAGTAGCGATCCAACGGCAGCTAGATTTCCTCCCAGGACAATTCCTGCAAGGATTCTCTGTACTTGCCAATTACACCTTCACCGAATCCAAAGCAAAAGGTATTGCGGGCGAAGACGGTGTGTTACGTGAAGGACTTGGTCTTCCTAGGACAGCCCCCCATATGTTGAATGGTTCATTATCATGGGAGAACAACAAGTTTTCAGCACGCATCTCTGCCAACTACACCGCGGCCTACCTGGATGAAATTGGTGATGATGCTTTCACGGACGCTTATTATGATAAACAGTTCTTCTTGGACGCTAATGCATCGTACAAAATCACAAAAATGCTTCGTATTTTTGCTGAAGCCAACAACTTAACTAACCAACCACTGCGTTATTACCAGGGAGAAGTACAGCATATGCGTCAATTAGAATATTATAAACCACGTTATACCTTAGGTCTTAAGTTCGACCTGTAACCAAACAAACCATGAAAAAACAGTTCATTATATTTAGTCTATCAGTAGCGCTTCTCTCTTCTTGCGGAAATAAGTACGCAACCGTTGCGGATAATGCCTTAAAGCCCACTGTTATTACCGAAGTAGTTCCTAACGATACCGATGATCCAGCTATTTGGGTAAACCCAAATGATAGCACTGATGTGATGGTCATCGGTACAGATAAGCATGAAAAAACAGGCGGCCTTTATGCTTACGATATGGAGGGAAAAATACTTAACAAAGTAATCCCTTTGGACCGTCCAAACAATGTCGATATCGCTTACGGATTTGATTTGGACGGCGAGAAGACGGATATCGCTGTTGTTACGGAGCGTGGCACCGATAAAATCAGGGTGTTTAGCCTGCCCGACTTAGCTCCACTCGATAACGGAGGGATCCCCGTATTTGAAGGGGAAACAGAAAAGTCTCCCATGGGTATTGCTTTATATACACGGGCCGATACTTCAGGCAATAAAATCTATGCAGTTGTAGGACGGAAAACAGGGCCTAGCGGGACATACCTTTTCCAATACGAACTTCAAGATAAGGACGGTGTCGTAGTCGGTACCAAGGTACGTGAATTCGGAAATTTTAATGGCGGCAAGGAAATAGAAGCTATTGCGATCGACAACGAGTTAGGTTACATTTACTATTCCGACGAAGGCTTCGGTATTCATAAGTATTATGCTGACCCATCCAAGGGAAATGAGGAGCTAGCAATCTTTGGACAAAAAGATTTCAAAGAAGACCACGAAGGGATAGCTATTTATAAAGCCTCTGACAGCACGGGGTACATTGTAGCATCTAATCAACAAAATAACTCATTCAACATCTACCCTAGAGAAGGAGATACAGAAAGCGCAAATCAACATACGCTTATGGCGGAGGTTCCTGTATCCGCTATTGAATGCGATGGAGCAGATGCAATCGCCATGCCTATCGGGTCGAAATTCCCTAAAGGAATGCTAATCGCAATGAGTAACGGGATGGTATTCCACTATTACGATTGGCAAATATTTCAAGATATAATCGACGGGAAATAAAGGTTTAAATTTAGCTTTAGTAAACTGAATGCCTCAAAAGCTAGTAGCATTTTTAGGTATTTTTATGGGTTAGCCATGTGTTCGCGACGGGAATTACATACCAAATAGCTAAATTGACCAATATGTAGATCATGGGAATGAATATATAGAATGTTCTCTGCGTGGCACTTTTTTGTAATTTTGTTACTGATGAGAAGCGGCGGTTATTTACCATAAACTTCAGATCCTCTTTTTATATTTAGTCATAAAAATGACGGGAGTTCCTGTTCCTTATGAAGGTTATTGGCTCAAATGATTAAGTATTACGCAATAATTCGCATGTTAAAATTTAGTTTATTTCCTTAAAGTTAATCACGATTCCCGGAACAGCATCTACACTATTTTTACCTAACAACTGAAAATACTTTTAGCGGGTCTCATCGCGAAATTGACGAGAAAAAAGATTGAGTAAAATCACCTTCTCAAAGTAGTATGTTATTTTGGATATTCAAGACAACCCAGTATACAGACTATCTCTAATAAACTATTGACGAGAACATCACGAGCCATAATCTTTTTGAAATATTTTATTTTATTTTATATATTCATTCAAATATTAATTATTTTCGAGTGAATATATATTATTGTTAATAATTATTTTTATGCTCGAGTACCTAAGCTATTATAACTAATCTATTTATGAGGTTATTGACGAAGTCTTTCCATATTAAAAGGCAAGCAGCACTCATTCTGATTCTACTTTTACTTTCAACATATGGACATATGTTTGTTGTTCCCTACCCTTATCAAAATACTTATTTTAATTACTTATGTTCTGGATTAATTCTATTGACTCTCCTTGGGGCCTCATTTCTAATGCGACAAAAAACGTTGAAATGGACTACCATTGACACTATCATTTGTTTATACTACTTTTACATCCTTGCCAACTCTCTAGTTATTGGAATTGAGCCGACCGAACACTGGAAGTCAACGCTTTTATTTAGCGCCTTTTTTATCATCAAATTTATTAGGGATTATATAGATACAGATATGTTTTTCCGCTCGTTACTTCTTGTAACGTTGTTTTATATCGTCCAATTAGCTTACATAGAGTGGCAAATCCCTTCACTTAATTACAACAAATTTGGAGCGTTTCAAAATCAAACCTCCCTTGCTTTGTATTTATCGTTAGTATTCCCGTTTAACGTTTATGTCCTGCGGAAAACAGTACTAAAATATTTATTTATTTTGGTTGTTTGTCCTATCATACTTTACTATTCTAGAACAGCATTTTTAGGACTTTGCGTGTCCATAAGTTTAACGTATTTTGATAAGAAATATGACAAAAGCACCCTAATTCTGAGTATAGTATCTTTAGGAATAATTCTAGCGCTTATTAATATTCAATCAATTTTCGGAAGATTTCTTATTTGGAAAATTGGGATATACTCCTTAAGTTTTCAAGACCTGGTTTTGGGCAGAGGTAGCGGTTTCGTTTTTAATCATTTCTTATCCCTACAAGCGGCATACTTTTCCGTAGAACGGCCACTCTCAGAACAACTAATCGCAGGGCAAGTCCATACTGTTCTTAATGAATTTTTGAGAATTTTTATCGAAAATGGAATTGTGGGATTGTCGTTGTTTGTATATGGTCTCATTATGATTCACGGTAAAATTCAAGCCCTTTTAAAATATCGAAAAGCTTACGTTATGTTTTTTTGCACCTTCGTTCTTATATCCTTTTCATCATACCCCCTGTCATCGATGACAATTTGCATGCTTTTAGTTATTTTAATATCTACCTGTTACCAATACGAGGTTAAACAAGTTAAGCAGTATAAATTATTGACGTTGAAAATGTGTTTGTTGATTTTAACTTCTACTTTACTAATACACGTCACATGCATCCAAGTTGCCTTGGGCAAATGGTCTAGGTTAATGAAAAGTCGTTATAATAAATACAATGAGATCGCATTTATTGAAAAAGCTAACATACTCCTCGAAACTTTGGATTCGTTTCCCATTATCCTAAACGAATACTCCCGAGTACTTTTTAGTATGGGAATGTTTAGAGAAGCGTTAGAAAAAAGTCTCGAATCCGATAGTCAAATGACGGTTTTATCAACAAATTTAATGACTGCCTTATTATATGAGAAAATAGGAGATGACGAGCGCGCAGAAACCTACTATTTAAGAAGTATTCAAATGGCACCAAAAGTTCTGTCCTCCAAATTACTGTTATTTAACTTCTATAGGGAATCTGGCGACGTGCAACAATCCTTAGAAATGGCAAAAGCTATTAGAGACTACCCTGTAAAAGTAAAATCCTCAGAATCTGAGCAAATTAAACTATACATTTCTGATTATTTATCTAACACCTTAAAAAATGAAAAACTACTTTAGAGGACTTTTTCTCTGCACAATATTGGCATTGCTTTCTATTTCCTGTGAAAAGGATACGTCGAGGGAGCTACAGCCTTGGCCGTCGGATTATCTTGAATTAACTCGAGCATGGTACCGCGAAAATGGTAACCTAGTCTCAGATTCACGTTCAGGTATCGATCCACAACAATTTATAATTTCTTGGGATGAACACGGATATATTTTTAACAGGGACGGAGACTCCGTAATATATATCCCAATTAAGAGTGAAAACGATTCCTTTTACCGCGAAATTAATCTAGTGAAAAATGAATTTGGGGAACCATTTGGCGTGATTAAAGAATATGTTGGCAATCCGTCAATTGAGAACACGCTATTAAACATATACAGTGGATCCGGTTTTTTATTAGAGCGAGCGAAATATAACTACAAATCTGGACGAATGCAGTACATCTTGGCCAAAAAGCATAGCGCAGATATTTTGGCAAATATTAAGAACAAAATTTCATGCAGTGGATGTACTGGTAGCTTTGCAGACGGATATGAAATTGAAGAGGTTGTGGTGACAGGTTATACAAACGGAAACAATTATGACGATCAATACAATAGTGCTCCCGAAATACCTAGTATACCTGGTGTTTCGGGAGGCGGAGGGGGGAATGGTTCTGCTTCAAGCAGCGCTGCCGCGATTTCAGAGTTAAAAAACAAGCTTTTTAATAAACCCTTTGCTCTGATTGCTGATATTCCTTGTGAATTAATAAAGGAATGGGTACAGACAGCAAAGCACAGGCCGCATCAGCAACAAATAGATAAATTGAAAACTATTAAAGCGACGCCAAATATTGTACCCTGGTTAAATGATCCCATCATTGCTCGTGTCCAAGCGATTGAAGACGCTTATAGTACGGTAGTTAACATGGACTATTTCCCGGTTACAATCGATCAGCTACCCATTATAAATGGTGTTCGTCAAACACCTGAGCAAATGTTAAATTATATACGAAAAAATTTAAACGATTTCGTAGATACGAATCGATCCAAATTTACGCCTTATCAATATTATGGTATTGACGACGTTAGCCTTTGGAATTCTTCCAATCCGATAAATGCAGTTATCGGGATTGATATTGGAGGCTGGTTACCAGATAATGGTGCGGTTATCGTATCGAATTATACTCCCACCTCTTGGACATTCACAACGGTTAACGATCCAAAATTTAATGATCATCCAGTTAGCGGCAACCGCGACTTTGGATATCAACGTAACGCTGATGGTTCTTTCACTTTTTATACACGAGGCGTTGATCGGCTCACAAACTACGATGCTTCGTGGATACAAGACAGTGAACTTTTACAATTTATGATGGGAGGAAGTCCGTTTGGGCAAGCAGATGCGTTGTGGAGATCCTTCCAAGATAAAATATCTAACTTTGTTAATAAAAACAAAGGAAAAGCTAAAATCGACATGGAACAAATCCATAGACCCGATTGGGAACTTTTGGAGAAAATAATCAAGGGTAAAGCATCTTTAATTTTGCTCTCCAATGATTGTTAGTTTTTGTCAAATAATATTTTAGTCAATACGTAAATCTTAATACAGGATATGAAGAAAAAGATTATTGTAAATCTAATCCTCGCTTTTATTGTAATTCCGGTTTTATCATTATATCAGTATTTTGATAATATCGTCTTTGGAAACTATACAATACAGGATGCGGAATATAGTAGCCTCTCTGTGTATTTATCAAAATTACTTCATCAGATGGGATTTCCGATGTCTAGTCTGTTGTTCCTGTTCTGTGTGTTAATGCCATTTGAATTGGTTAAAAGGTTTTTTATTTCCGGTATTAAAAAGCACTATTTTATTATAACCACAATATGTCTGCTGTCTATAATACTCTTATGGCTCGTGGTTTGGGGAGGGCCGAGGGTATTTGCTCCAAGTTCATTATCCGTAACGGTGCTGGTATCGTTTTTTTTAAACGGTTTTATTTATCTATTTTCTGAAAGGAAGAGTAGAACTAAAGTCATTTAAAGAAATATAATTACGGTGTGAGCAATCATTCAATGAAATCTTCGGTTACCACGAGGAAGGCTGCCAGCTCAGAATCGGAGTTGGCAGAACCAATATGTTTAAAATACCCTTTAGCGTCATATGTTGATAGGGCGGATACACTAAGCCTTTTTATAAGAAGTACAAAAGTGCAGAGAATCCGTTAATGCTTCTTGTTGCCAATTTCGTTTCATTCCAAGCGCATTAAGATCTACATTGGGATGTCGTAGAAATAGATCTTCTAATCTCGCTATAAAGTTTTTTCAGGACAAACTATATGCTTCGGTTTATTAATAAATTAATAATACTGTGTTAACGACCGAGTAAACGCCTATCAATAGTCTTGCCAAAATAAATACGATATTCCCGGAAATCAGTGCATTCAGAATTGGTCGCGAAAATATTATAAATTAGCCTACTGGAGATCACATTAACTTAGCGACCTTCTGAACGATTAGAAAAATCATTTTTTACTAAATCACTTTTCTTATTACCAAAATATCGTTAGGAGGAAATTGGAATTAAAACAGGTTGTTTGGGCGAGCTTTCGTCCCAAACAACCCATCTATCTAAAAAATTCAAACTACTATAAAGGAAGATTTTCAAAATCAATGTTGGGTGCCGCAGCTGTATTATCAAAATTGAATTTAGTATTCGGGGCAACGATTTCACTAAAGAACCCTCCATTTTTCAGGAAGAAACCTGTTTGGTTTGCTCCCCCCGAGGCATCGATTCTTTGGTTTGCTCGATACGTATTATCGACCGTAAAATTGGCTTCCGCAATTTTCTTCCACTGCCCGTTACTTGTAATCACCCATTGATTTTTATAATTGGCTGTTCTTGCCAATGCTCCTTTTTCTGGATTAAAATTTTCAAGGAAACTATGAAACCCAGTTAAGTATTTATCCGTTTTAGGTCTCTTAAAACTTGCTATTAATTTCCAATTATCTTCCTCAGGAGAATAGAACCATGCGGTAAAATCTGTCTTTCCATTCCCGTCAGGTTGACCTTTTAAAAGGAATTTATAGGTATTACCTGCCTTCCAATTATATTTAAGATAACTTTGTCCACCAGAACCTTCATTTCCGAATTCACCCGTATAAACTCCCGGTCCTTTTTTATTTAAAATAATTTTTTCATCTTCAGGAATCGCATTTGGATCATCAGTAGAATACGGACTCCAAACAGAAAATAGGATTCTTCTTTCCGATTCACTGTTCACCTGAAAACCAAAATAACCCTCACTAAATCCATTTGCCATAAAATAAGATCCAATTGGATCTGAACCTTCGGGAACCTCCACCTCGGAATAATAGTAACTTACATCTTCAGTAGTTGGAATGGTATAACCTAAGTGACAAGATGGACCCCTTCTTGCCCAATAGTAATATTCAGGGTCATTGCTATAAATCACGCCTTCATTAATTGCATTTCCCGTAACAGAATAACTTTCCACATCACCAAAGTACCCGCCAGATTTATTTACTCCTTGAAGATCAATTTTAATATAGCCGGCCTGCACATCAAAATCACCAATGGGATATTCCTTAAGGTCTGCACCAGAAAGCTCTACTGTGCGACGCTCACCGTTAATTGAAATTTGCACCTGACTTGTATTACCGGAAGGAAGGACCTTGGCTTTAAGTCCAAGATTTAATTTCCCATCTTTATTAACTCGAATATAAGTACTCGTAACTGTATTCTCGTTGTTCCAATTTGCTAATCCATTCTTTGTAATTATTTCAGAAAATGTTCCGCTCTCTGATGAGAGGAAAGCATTCCCTGCTAAGGGAAGCTTATAAATTGTATCTAAAGACTCTTCTTCTTTTGAAGATTCAATTTGGAAGTCTTGAGAACAGGATGTAAAGCTGATAAATCCAAGTACTGTTACAAGTAAAATTTTATTTGATAAATTTTTAAATTTCATAAGGGTCTATTTTAAGGATTATTTAAATCTAGCGATACCAATTCTCATTTTAAAGTATTTAGCAAAAGCAAACGTTTGTCTAAAATTTTAATGCACGAATACTTATCATTATATGATGTAGGTTTCATGATCGGATACCCATACCGCTAACAGATGACATGGTGAAAAAGACCTTATACAGAAAATTCGGCTTGTATTAATATTAGCCACAAAAACATTAAGTCCTCCTTGAAGAAGCAATGAACCTTAGCAGCCTTTTGTTGACGGGATCAAATCGGATATTAAATACACAAATTAATGTCTCACTAAAATAGGGCTGTATAATCATGATACAGCCCCATTACGTTTTTTAACACTATATTTTATTCAACCAAAATAATAACAACATTGCCAACTGGCAAAAAACAGAATATTTAGAAAAGAACATAAAAAAGGGATCGTACCATTTTATTTTTGATACGAACCCACGACATCTACATTATTTTTGCTGTGCTAGAAAAGCAACAAGTGAAGCAAATTCTTCCACAGTTAGGGAATTTCCTAATCCTGCTGGCATCATCGAGTTAGGCATTTCTTTTCGGGAGGCAATATTGTTCTTTTTTATGGTTGTCACCGAACCAGCAATATCTCTTAATACAACGCTAGCTGCAGTTTCTTGGGTCACGAATCCCATATAACTCTTTTTATCTTTTGTACTAATCAGCACCGTTGCAAAGCCCTGAGAAATAGAAGCATTCGGTCTCAAAATAGATTCTGCAATTTGTTCACGATTCATAATCGCTCCAACCTGGCCCATGAATGGTCCTTTCATCGGCTCATTTTTGCTAATGCTATGACAGGCAACACAGCCTTGTTTAGCAAAAAGCGCCTTACCTTTAGTCGGATTACCTTTTATTTTGCTTACCGCTAATAAAACATCCTCTATGGAGGTTTTTCCGACCTGTCCTTTTTGATTCTTAATTTTCTCCAAATCTACTTTTTTCTCTGGTACTTGTTTTGCAACCACTTCTTTCTTTACCACGTTGAAAGCCGCAATTTCCATACGGAATTTATCATTCAAACGAGCAAAAAATGGTTGCTTTGTTGCCCCTGCTTTTAACGCTTGTGCTGTTAAGAATTTTTCTATGACAGGCGATGACTCCCAATCGATGCCTTTATAGTATGGTCCGTGAGAATCAGGACGAGTACCCCACCACCATGAGGCGTCATAGGCCGTTTCCTTTTTATATAAGCGCGCTAAAGTAACCAAGATTTTATCCTTCAATTTTTGATCCTTAGTTTTCCCATAAGCCGTTATTAACCCCTCAACGGCTATCGGGTCATGCATATAACGCAGGGCCCACAACGCCAAATCAGGACTTTCTGTCCCTAAGAAACCTATACTCGCATTTACTGCGTTTAAACGAACTAAAGCTTGCACAGCCAAATGCGCTGGAATAATTTCTGCATTTGGTTTATCATGTGGACCTTCAGTACCTTTGACCGGGGCAACAAACGAAGCGGGCACAGGTGTTTGTAACAAAGCATTGGCAACTTCGACACGTCCAAGCCGGCCTAAGGCCACTATTGAAGCCGTTTGGACGCGCACGGATGGATCTTTCAATCCCGCAATAAACGGATCAACTGGAACCTTTTCTAATCTACCTTTACGATCAGCCAGTGCACGCAAAGCAAATTCACGCAGTTGATCTTCTTTTACAAGGTCGAGTAAGGCGGGAATCGCTTTTTCTTTTGCCACCTGTGCATACGTATAGACTGCGGCAACACGCGTGCTTAAAGGTAAATCCTTGTTCTTTGCCAAACTCAAAACAGTAGCAGCTGCTTCATCAGCCGGTCTGGAAAGTAGCTCCTGAGAAGCATACAACCTAGTTGTTGCGCTAGCCGATTTTAATAAGTCAGCCAATTCAGAAACTGATGCCTTTTTAATATCAGGGAACGCGGCGTAGGTCCATCCCTTAGGAACGACCCTTACGACATACCCTTTATCTGGATTACCTGAATAACCAGCCCCATCCCAAGCTGATAAATATAACCTGCCCGAACCATCCACGTCCAAATCCGTAATTTGCGGTAACTTAATAAACTCTTCTTCTTTTTGCGTAAAGCTTGGTCCATCTGGAAGCACATGATGCAAGTAAAGGAAACTTCTCCCCCAGTCGGCCATCATGGGCACCTTATTATATTTCGCAGGCCAAGTACCCTCGTCCATATAAAGTGAACCGGTGCCCGATCCTCCGCCTAGCATCGCTAACGCTGGAATGATTTCTTCCGTAAAATTCTGGAATAATAAAGGATATCCATACTCACCCGACTGAATCTGATGGGAGAAACGGATGTCCCAACCACCACCGTCATTGGTATTATCTCTTGTAAAAATATTCATAAAAGGATCGATAGCAACATCATAAATATTACGTAACCCATGCGTATAGACCTCTAGTTCTGTCCCATCTGGGCGAACGCGTAGAATGCCACCACCGTACATGGACAGTCTTTTTCCATCCGTGCCTTTAGCATCATGAAATCCAAAATCACCTACCGCAATGTAGACCCAACCGTCGATTCCCATGCGAATGCCATTGGTTGCGTGGTCAGTTCCCCTTTCCTGGATGTATTTGGCATTGCTCAATCCAACCACCAGCGATTTGGGGGACCCATCGGCGATACCATCTTGATCCTTATCTTCAAACACAACTAAGTCCATACCTGTCGCTATGCCTGTTGTCGCATCGAAAGTAGTATGTAAGACAAAAACCTGATCACCTAAGATAAAAATACCGCGCGGATTGTCTACTCGCGCAAAATCAGTATGTTTATCCATTTTACCGTCGTTATCCAAATCAACAAATCGTCGGATAAACCCCTTGCCCATATCTTTCCCTAACGAACCTATCATATCCACCCCCACAAATACTTCGCCTGTCGGTGCTACCGCTAAACAAGCCGGGCTTGGTGTTAGATCTGGCCCTGTAAAGGATGTCATCAACAAGTCTTCCGGTGCGCCAGATACGGTATCCAAACTATCTTGCAGCATTGCTACAGTATCAACATAGGCAAGTGTGGTTATTCTTGCTGATGATTTGGGGTTTTCGGCCGTTTGGGTCAAGCCCAACAATAGTGGGAAGAGGATTAAGTTTAATGTTTTTTTCATAGGTATAGTAGGTATTTGTAGAATAGATAACAGATCCTTTTATCAGAGTAGTATCTATTTATACAGCTTATATATTATAATTGTTATTCTCTAGTTGTTTTCATTTTCGGTTTAGAGGCAGCTAGTCAAAAATGTGGTAAAAGGCTTCTGACGCGTGGGCACAAGTTCGTGTTCATAACGGGCACTAGTTAAAAGTGCCGCACTACGCAAACACTTTCTACAACCAAAGATAAAAAATCACATCACAAAAAACCATAATCTAACTCAATTCTTTTGAATCTAATTCAAAACCTGAAAATCCTGCATTAACAAAGATCCAAACGAGTAACTTAGTTATAAAAGGGGTATTTAAATGAGGTGAAAATTTTGTTTTGCAACAGGGAAATCAATGAAGTAATTAAAGAAAGTCAAGATTATAAAACTGACATTATCTTTTATATCTTAGATACAATCGAGCAATTTACCGGCAATTTATAAAGCATCTGACAGCGCTGGGTACATTGTAGCATCTAATCAACAAAACAATTCATTCAACATCTACCCTAGAGAAGGAGATACAGGAAACACTAATCAACATACGTTTATGGCCGGAGGTGCCTGCATCCGCTATTGAATGCGACGGGGCAGATGCCATCGCCATGCCGAATGGATCGATGTTCCCTAAAGGAATGCTCGTAGCGATGAGTAAAGGAGTGGTATACCACTATTAGGATTGGGAGATATTCCAAGACGTAATCGACTGTAAATAAAAGCTTAAATTTAGCTTTAGTAAACTGAATGCCTCAAAACCTAATAGCTTTTGAGGCATTCTCATTTGTAAATAAAGCAGATTACTCCGGCTGCTAAGGACTCCTCTTTACGGGGCTTCCATACCAAATTGCCAATCTAAGCCATTTGTAGATCATGAGGCATGAATATAACTAATCTCGTCTGCATTGGAATTTCTTTAATTTAGTTGCTGAAGAGAAGCTTATGGCTATTGAGCATAAACTTTATACCGCCCTTCCCTTCGTTCCAATGTAAGCACTACGAGAAAAATGATCCTTTAAATACGAAGATATATTATTTAACATCGAAGTAGAACTCATTAACCGTATTAAAACTATCCAAAAAAGAAAAGAGATTTTTTTCTAAAACAGGGACAAAATAAGTCAAGTTATTGGTTTTCCAACAACGTTCTATATGGGCTTTTCTAAAAAAAGAAGATAGCGAAGTAATGAATTCGTTTTCAATGGAAATGACATCGTGGGTTCTATATGACTAAAAATAAAACATGCATATGATGATAAAAGGATATTATTTTTACCGTTGTAGTATCAAGTCTTTTCTTTGAAGAAGAGATCCAAATAAGACCGTTAGATACTAAAAATAATACACCCTCCATGCCTCTCCTCGATGCACACTTGGGGGGTCTTCTCTTTTTACAGCCTATGGCAAAGAAATCATATGATAAACCTCCGTTAGCTTTTGTCGATCAGTTACAAAACTGAAAGAACCGCGGGTTGGAAATACTAGATGATCAACGTTCTATTTCTTATTTACAACAAATTAGTTATTATCAGGTGACAATAATAGCCTGAGTAACAAACTAGGCCATCTCTTCAACAAATATCCCTCGGTACCTATTAAATATTTGGGTATTCCCTCAGACGGTCACGGAAATTTACTAAACTGGAAAGAAGAGCCCTTATTCAACAATTAATATTGCACTTTAAAACACCGTACATATTACGACGGAATTTTCACAACGTGAATTAGAAAACTCGGTTTACATTTTCGTTTAACGGATACTATACTTGTACAGTTCTCAATCAGCGGCTTTTTCATAAGGCTTTATCGACAACATCTCACTTGTCGAAACCGAATAGGCATAAATACGATTTACGGAATCATCCTTGATAAAATAATAGTTCGCCGTTTTATAAATAAGGAATTTGTGTTTATCGTCGTTACGCAAAATAGGTGTTTCTTGATGTTGCTTGAGCACAATATCATATCTCGGTCTTGAAGTTTGAATTTGTGAAGCTTCACTTCTCGCCATTGAATAAGTACATAAAAACACGAAAGCGACTAATAATATGTGACCAGCGAAATTATTTTTAAAGAAAATTATAAAAAGAAATATAGCAGTCAAAGATATTAAGGCGGCAATAGTAATTTTAGGAAGTCCATAAATATGTAACAAAATTCCTAACACTAAAAGGACGGCGATTATAATTAACACAATGATAAATTTAGTAACTTGGAAATTATACCCGTTTTTATGCATAATACTAAGAAGAATCGCTATTGTTCCGGGAAACATTAAAATAGAAAGTAGAACTACATGCATTAATTTCTCATATAACACGGGAAGTGCGTCTGCGATGTCAAAAAAAGCCAAAAAATAATTAAACCCAAATTCATCAAGGTAAATCCATAGATAAAAGAACCCTACAGTTGTAACGAATGACGTTACAATTGCGAAATCGATAACAGTTATGTCTTTAGCTAGTCGAAATGGTTCGTTGAGTCTCGATGTAATGCGGGACACATTCGAAAAAATATGACGTTTAAGATTTTTCATAGTATATGTTAATTCATTTTATTAATAAATATATAAAACATCTTTTATATCTACGAAGCAAAGAAAGTGTTTATTAATATCTTTGGTAAGAATTATACGCAAATTAATTTAACATCCTTTAAAAGCCTTTTTCTCATTTTTTTTTCAATCGTACAAAAATTTGATTTCACAGAACCGAGTCTATTTGACCTCGAACACCGCTTTGTTGTACACTAGGATTAGTAACTACTATTGCATACTGGCGCTTTACACTGTCCCCGATCACGCTCAAAAGTTCTATACATTTTTAAAAATACTATCTTTAGCTAACGCGTTTACGCTAAGATTTCCCCCTCTTTTTCGCCTCCACTGAAAAAGGGGGATAGAATTCCCCCTTTGGCGCTGTATTACTATTGCAAACGCTTCTTTCTTAACTAGCACTCAGGTCATTTAATAACCCTTATTTTGTGTAAGAAGGTTGTTTAACTGCAACTCTAAATATGGTATGGGAAAAATGAGCCTTTCCGCAGTCAGTTTATAGGCATTTGCCGCTATGTGCCCATATTTAGCCTTCATTTGCTCGCCATGTGCATTCATTACTTCAATTGCATTATCCGTCCTTATCAAATCATGCCACCGATGATTTTCAAATGCCATTTCTACACGTCTTTCTTTCAAAATCAACCTTGCTAGTCGAGATTTATCAGTACTATTGATGGCGGGCAATTGGCCTCCTGCTCGTTTACGAACCATATTTAACGGGGCTAGCGCCTCGGTAGCTTTACCGGTCTCATTCAAGCACTCAGCAAGCATCAAAAGCACATTAGAATACCTATAAATGGGCCAGTTGTCGTCGGTGTTTCGCTCTCGGTTATGGCTATGCAAATATTTTTTCACAAAAGGCTTAGCCGTCTTTCCAGTAGGTTTAACATATCCATCGCTTTGTTTTACCGCTTGAATTACAAAACTTCCATCCGCGGCGATAATTCCTTCTGCAATTCCAATTGACCCATTTTCTCTCGTATCTCCTTCTTCATAAGCACTTATCATATCCTCTGTCGGCACGTTGAAACCTCCATAGTTAAGCGTGTTCGACTCAATACCAGTTATTAGTGCCACGTTATTCGATTTGGGAATAAACCAATAGCTAAACATACTATGCTGTCCCTGGTCCCCCATCATAAATTGTATCTCAAAGATTGACTCTGTATTATTCTTTCTACTGGGTTCAAATACATCAGCATAATTAGGAAGTAAACTATAGCCCATCTCTTGCACTTGCTTTAACAAGGGTAAAGCGGCAGCAAAATCTTTTTTAGTCATATATACATCTGCTAACAGCGTACTCGCTGCGCCCTTCGTTATTTTACCGTCTTGTGGAAAATTAGGCTTTGCTAGTTTTTCAATCGCCTGTTTAAGATCTTCAATAATCACTTCATAAATCTCCGGAATAGCGGATTTTGGAAGAAAGGCTTGCTGCTCGTTTGTGACCTCATTCAAATAAAGAGGAACCTCCCCAAAATACCGCACAAGGTTAAAATAAAAGTACGCCCTTAAAAACTTTGCCTGGCCAATAATCGTGTTTTTAGCTGCTTCATCAATTTGCGCCATTTCAATTCTATCGATGATCGTATTGGCCCGGGCAATACCGATATAGGATGCGTTAAAATATTCATTGGTCCATTGATTTTGTGAGTCATCGAGCATATCATCTATGTTTTCACGACGAACAATATGAATCCCCCGATCCGGAGCATAATAATCGTAATGCGTGTTATCCGAACGCATTTCACCCATTAAGTAGCCACTCTCACCAACGGTACTGCGAAGAGCCTGATACACGCCAGCTAAGGCCTGCGTAAACTGCTCCTCGGTTTGATAAAAGTCATCTGCGCCCAGTTCTGAATCAGGGGTCAGACTTAGAAAGTTCTCTTGACAAGAGGTTAATAATAACGCCCAAGCAAACATAATATATTTAAGTTTCATCTGTCAATTTTTAAAATCCAACATTTATTCCGACCGTATACGTCCTAGGGATAGGGTAAGCGGTTTGATCAACACCTAAAGCCAAAGGGTTATATCCGCTAGTGCTTACTTCTGGGTTTGCGTACGGATATTTCGTCCACATGAACGCTTCCTGTACACTGCCATATATTCGTACTGATTTGATGTACTCGGAATGTAAATCAAACCTCTTACCTAACGTAATATTCTTAAGAGATAAATAATCCGCATCGTGTACCCACCGGGAGTTCGTAAAACGGTAGAGACCGGTGGTACCTGTCAAGGTTCGAGGCACCTGACCATTTCCTGGATTCTCTTCGGATCGCCATACATTAAGCATTTCTTTTCTCATGTTAAACACGCCATCGATATTTTCTGTATTCTCGAAAACCGCGGCCATTGTCTGCGCGCCCACAGAACCGGTAAATAGTATATTTAGGTCCCAGGTTTTATATCGAAATGTGTTATTAAATCCATAAATGAAATCCGGATTCGGATCGCCTAAGAATGTTCTGTCATTGTTATCGATGACACTATCACCGTTGATATCTTTCATCCTCACGGTGCCTACTTGTGAGGAAATATGTTTAGGGGCAGCATCGAACTCCGCTTGATTCATATACACACCGTCAAAAACATATCCGTAAAACTGGCCTATTGGTTTGCCCACTTCTGTGCGATTAAAATCCGCTTGATCACTGTAACCCCCGATTGGTGTGTTGTTTGTTCCGAGCTTCACAACTTCATTTCTGTTGAACGAGATATTGAAATCTGCATTCCACTGAAAATCTTCCCTGTCCATAATATTTGCATCAATTCCAATTTCATGACCCCAGAATTTAAAGGAACCAATGTTAGTAGAGATGGAAGAAAATCCCGAGGCTCGAGGCAACTCGATGGGGTAGAGCATTCCGTCTGTTACCTTATGATAATAATCGTAATGGAAATTAACTTTGTTTTCAAATAAGGACACATCTAATCCTAGATCCCACTGCTTTGTTTTTTCCCAGCTGAGTAAGGTATTCCCAAGCGAGGTGATAGACAATCCCTGGTTCAAAATATTCCCAAAAGTATAGTTTGTTGTCCCCATCATCGCAATCGACGTATAGTTCCCAATATTATTGTTTCCGACGACTCCGTAGCTAGCGCGAAGCTTCAAAAAAGAAATAAGCGAATTATCCATCAAAAAATCTTCGGAGGAAAGCAACCAACCGGCAGAAATCGAAGGGAAAGTACCCCATTTTTTATCACTGCCGAACCGAGAGGAACCGTCACGGCGGACGGCCGCTGATAGCAGATATTTACCTTTATAATCGTAGTTTAACCGACCGATTACCGACTCCAAAGTCCAAGAAGCGGTACTGCTACCCGAGCTGGTCACAGTCGCCCCGGCGTTTAGCCAGGGGATGTCATCATTTGGAAAATCAGTTTTACTAAGCCGTCCACTTTGGATCATATACCGCTGAGTGGTATAACCTAACAGCACGTCAAAATTGTGATCGTCTAAGGACTTATTATAGGTAAGTAGATTCTCGTTTAACCAGGAATAATAATTGTCGGTATTGTAGGCACCAGTGGCACGTTGCGGCGGCGCGACGAACAGTCCTCCGCCGGCAGTTGATGGCGTAAAATTCTGCTGCACAAGGTCTCCTAAATCATAATCTGCTCTAACGGCAAGATTCAGATTATCCCAGATATTATACTTAGCAGAAACATTACCAAGCAAACGCAGTCGCTTAAAATTATCTTGCTTTTCAAGTAGTACACGAAGCCAATTTGGATTGGCAAACATCCCGTATGTATTTGTTGTCAGCGGCATCGATCCATCTTCCAGTACAGCTGCAGAAATCGGGCTGGTTATAAAAGCGCCATCGATCACCTGCCGCTGGCCGTCGGTATTAATGAGTGTGTTATGATCTAACTGCAGTGAGGGAGCAACGTTGAACCCTAGGGTCAACCGTTTATTGGGCCGGTACTCCGTATTCGCGCGAAAGCTATACCGCTGATAACCGGTGTTAAGCAATATACCCTGCTGATTAAAATAACCAGCCGACACGGCCGTACTTATTTTTTCGTTTGCACCAAGCACCGAGAGCGAGTAGCTCTGGATGGGAGCACCTTTATCAAAAAGTACATCGTACCAGTCCGTTCCTTCACCATATTGATCGGGATTACGGTAGTCTTCTGGTATTTCCGCCAGGCCAGTTGCTGGAAGAACCCAATTTTCGTACTTGATCTTGTCTTGATAGAACATGTTTTGCCAATGTGCGAATTCATTCGCATTCATCACATCTGGGCGTCCTCGCTGTGGTAAATATTGCGCTCCGTAATAGGTATTAAAGTCAATGGAGACCCCATCAGCTTTCCCTTTTTTTGTTGTTATCAACACGACACCATTCGCAGCGCGCGAACCATACAAAGCCGTTGCCGAGGCATCTTTTAGAACAGAAAAACTTTCGATTTCATCGGGATTAATATTGTTAATATCACCGGTTATTGCTTGTCCATCGACAACATATAAAGGATTATTTCCCGCGTTCATAGATGCCGAACCTCGAATTCTAACAGCCATACCTTGGCCTGGCTTACCGTTTATCTGTGTTATTTGCACACCAGGAATTCTGCCCTGCATTTTTTGGGTGAATTGGCCGACGGGTACGTCCTTAGCTTTTGACGCTTTCATCTCAGAAATCGCGCCTGTTACCTTCGCTTTTTGTTGGGTACCGTAACTCACGACAATTACTTCTTCAATATCCTGAGTGTGCTTAGAAAGCATAACTTCCATAGGTGTTGTACCTGCTATAACGACCGTATCCTTATAGCCAACTAGCGAAAACTTAAGTGGACTACTTGCGGCCGCATTAATGATAAAGTTGCCTGAAGCATCCGTTTTCGTCGATTGGCCGCTGGAAATTACCGTTACTGTTACGGCTATTAAAGGGCCAGCTCCATCAGAAACTGATCCCCTCACGCTAGTTGACTCTTGGGCAAACACCCTAGCAGAGACAATACCTAGTAATAGTAACACCATCATCAATGGCTTACTCAGATTTCTTTTTTTCATAATTTTCTATCGTTTAGTTGGTTTACTTTAAATAGTTTATAATTTATCCGGCAACGAATAATAGCTGAGCTGTCCTGTCGGCAGCACAGCTCAGCTACAACCATCTAGTTATTCGGAGAGCTCTAAAAGCTTAAAATCTTGGAGCAACCCAAAGTCATGGGTTTGGTAGGATTCTCCTGATTTTTTTCCAGAGATATTTCTAAAATGCCATGGCGAAACCATCCCCGGTGCGGGGTTGTTATGAAACGGTCCGAGTGTGTTTTTCAGCGCGCCCACAACGATAACTTCAATCTCATTTTCACCCGGTGTTAGTTCAGACAGCTCTAGCTGAAACGGTGGGTAGCTGATATCTCCGACCAGTCTACCATTCACTTTCACCACGGCGGCTGTACCTTTCCACTCCTGCAACTGTAACAGGTATTTCTTGGAAGGTTGCACATCAAGTTTCTTTACGTAGCCAGCCGAGAATCCATACATTGGACGTCCATTTTCTTTCCAGGAGCCAAGAGCTGGCGCTATAGCTTTTGTTATTCTCCATCCGTCGGAAGTAGGCTGAGTGGCAAAATCACCTAGAACATATACCGGTTCAATTTCAGCGTAGATACTCATTCCCTTGCGCCTGAGTGATAGTGTATTTGCTCCAGGACGAACATTTGGAATCTTGTATGTCTTAATATCTTTGTCAATGAACCATCCCTGAGCGTCCCGATCGATAGGTTTATCGTTAAAATAGATTTCCCACAAACTGTCTCTTTCAATGGCGATTTGTAGGTCATCAGCAGTGAAGTCCGCACTAACCTGGATGTGGTAGTCAATCTGTAAAGACTTGTCTTTTGCAAAAGTATCTCTCCTTACCGTTTCATCTTTAAACTGAACAGAAGTATTCCATGGGTTTCCATCTTCAAAGCCAAAATATTTAAAAAGAGTATCGTTTGCTTCAAATACATATTTAGATACCTGCTTTTGCCCGTCAATAATTAGGTCGCAAAAGTCAACTGTTAACACATTAGGTTGATAATAAACGACTTCAGTCGCCGTATTTATCACCTTGCCATCGTGCGCTTTCGGTGATCCATCGCTAGTCGGGAACGAATATTTTTCGTTAGATAAAAAGTACATGGAGCTCTCCACAGGGGCTAAAGAAAGCGATAGGTTCTTCCCCCCGGTTCCATCAAAATCTGAAACCTTTTTCACCGTTCCTGTGAATAAATCCATTTTATAAACATGTTTGAATTCCACCGGTACTCTTAGGGAGATCGGGTCATCAAGGCTCGTATTTGTTAGAAATAAAATCTCGCCTGTCGCCAGTTCTCGCCTGTGATGGTATAAGGAAACCGGGTTAGAATCGGTCTGAGTAATTAGCGGTGAAGCATTTATCTGCTCAAACTTAAATGACTCAGGTTCTTGAAATTTTGCATTAATCCGCTCAAGATCTTCTTTATTCTCCTTTCCGTCAACATATTTAATCCTCGAAAGAACAACGAGGTTCCCTCCTTGATCCAAAAATTTATTCAGCAAAGCGAGCGTCGGTCGATCCAGATTTTCCATTTTCGGAGGAAGGATCACGTTTGCATACTGCCTATGCCCTATTTGAAATTTATCTGCTTGTATCCCACCTTTATCTTTAATAATATTCTCTGATCCTAAATCATATTCAATTTGTGCATTTTCTAACCTGCGAACAAATTGCTGGAAGACTCTGCCGATCGAATCTCGAACGATGTTATCTCCTTCAAACTTACTGTACATCCATGTAGTTGAGGTGGGTTCAATAATGCAGATGTCATTGACCTGTTTTCCAAGTGAAAGTGTTAACGATAATCGGGCAAAATAATCGTTCAGATTTTTGTAGTACGACCACCATGGCGAGTGGTAAGAAAATGATGGTGGATAATCGTACTTTCTAGCACCGACTATAGTCATAAAAGAAAGGTGTTGGTTCAACGTGTTGACACCTAAAGCATATTGCCAATCCCCCAATCTTTTCATATCCTTAAAGGTAAGCTCCCATCCCCCACCTCCGTAAGTTTCACTCAAGGTTCTCTTTGCGCCCGTCTGGTTGGCGACGCTAGAGAGCTCCTTCACGGCGCGAATATTTCCGAACTGTGCATTTGGGCTACTTTCATCAAACTGATTGAATAGCATATCAATTCCGGGGCGTTGGTGCCAGGCATACATTGCCATATTGTCTCCACCATGATTAGGATTAGGCCAGCCATGTTCCCAGTAATGCCCGGTCCATTCCAGCCCCTTCTTCTCGGTGTATGCATACCAAGGTTTGCTCCACCTGTCAATAAACATTTGAAGCAGCGTTTGGTAATAATTATGCCGAACCCGCTTCCAATCGCCTAATTCTAAATATAAACTAGGCAAATTCTCTGCAAGTGAGTAACCCCATTTCTCCTTAAAAACTTGAAATAGATCTGGTGTCCAGCGGATATTACCACGGCCCTGCACCTCGATATTAGGCTCATCGGTAAAAATTCCCGGAATAGTGCTACCCAATTCATCACCTAAGTGTTTCTCATATCCTCGCATTGTTACCTCGATAAATTTTTCGGTTACCCCTTTGGCAAGAAGGTCCACATAAGAATACCCCCCATACCAAGGTGTTTGTTCATAATTTTGCTTTCTGAAAATATAAAAGCTCGAGTCACTATGTTGGGATGAACTTTTTACTTGGGTGAACTTACCTTCGTTATCCTTTTGAACAACTACAAAGACAGCTGAATCAGTAGCAGGAAAAACATCGCTTACTTCCATATGAAGCATCTGCCCTTGATTATATGAGCTTGGCATTTCCGCGGGGACATGTCCTCCGGCAAAACCACTTGGATAGGAGTTCTCATCGTATATCCAAACGTCCAGTCCTATACTTTTACCCTGCTGGACAGTGTACTTATACAGCTCGAACCACTCTTCGGACAAATAAGGGGTAATAAGCCCTGGCCGCGGATGGACAAACACACCACCAAAACCCTTTTCCTTGAGTTCCAGAAGCTCAAATTTAATGCTTTGCTTATCGACTCTAGTGTTCCAAACCCACAGGGGAGCGCTTCTAAATTCCTTATCAGGGTTTTCAAATTTTTTAACTATAGCCAAGAAATCATCTGGGCTATTCTCCTGCGCCCTACTCAGCCCCAATTGAAAGGTCGCGATTAGTAAAAAGTAAAGTAGGTGTCTCATAAATGTTCTCATTAGTATTGATTAGTTTCTTTTTCCGTTAACAAACTCTCACCGACCGGATCCCAAGTATTTTCCCAAATTTCTCAATCTTTGACCATACATGTCCCACCCCAACAGCACAGTGGTGGGCCGGGCCGTAGCTGTTCCAAGTCTCCATAAATTCTTTAGCTCCTATAGCAAACCGGTACCGGGAATTCGTATTGCCAATTTCTAGAATCTGTCCCGGTACAGATTCTCCATGAGCGACCAATAAAAGTAGATTACCATCAGATCCTTCCACCACGGACAGCAGGGTCACAGGACCTAACTGTACCTGCATTTCAACAGCTAGCCCTTTGCCGATTTTACCGTGATAAACCTCCAGTGGTCTGACCTTAGTTTTTCCCACACCAATCTTAAGGTGCCCCGGTCCGTCATGCCCCATCAAGATTACATCGTCGTTAAAATCCATTGCGTAATACTCTGTAAAGGATCCGCCTACCCCAAAAGCATCTAAAATTTTCATCGCCTGAGCATTTTTAATTTCATATTCACCAGCTACGGGTACATTTTGGGAAGTAAGAAAAGAGGTTCCGAGTATAATAGAGGTTATTGTATCTTCGTTTTCCGTGCCCGGAATTCCTTTATGGTAATAGGCAATGGAGCCGAGTTTATACTTTTCCACTAGGCGTTCCAGAGCAATAGAGGTTATCGCCGCCCGCAACAGTTCGGTTTCCTCGCAACCGCTTTGTATCTCAAAGACGTCCCGGAAGACTGACACGCGCCCCTCAGCCTCTTGGCTGGTCACATTTTTTCGCATAGCCGTCAGTTCATCGATCTCTAATATTTCAATATGACCTCCAAATGTTCTGACCTGCTTTGTAAGGTCCGTGTAGATATCCATCATACCAGAATAATAGGTCCCGATAGCTCCTAAACGGTTGTGAGCCATAATTTTTGCCACATGTGCTGCCATCATCCATTCTGCTAATTCCCGCCAACACGGATCTGACTTATCAAGCCTTCCAGTGATCTGGAAAAAAGGGATTCCCACACGGCGAAAAACATTTGCTATTTCTGGAACTGGACAAGCTCCACAATGACGCAGCCATTCGCCCGTCATTGCTCGACGGCTAGAAAGCTGGTTAAAACGTGAATAATCGATCGCATTATCTGGCGATAGGTTTAAGATAATGATCGGCACTTTGGCTAATTGTGCGGCAGGTACAACGCTTGCTGAAAGTGCGTACGTTGCTGAATGTATTAAAAGTAGGTCGATCTGCTGCTGCCTACATGCATGCCCAGTGTCAAAGGCTCCATCAACAGTATCTATCAGACCATAGTTTATGCAGTGAACGAAATCAGCATTGATTTGTGCATGTACAGTGGATAAATAATTTTTTAACTGCGCGTTTAAATCTTCAAATTGCTCCCAATAGGTATTGAGTCCAATACCAAAAAGTCCGACGTTCAGCGTTATTTTTTCTGCCATAAATAATTATCTCAGGTTTAATCCTTCGGTGTTTATAATATTGTATGACACAAATTTAGCGCGTGAGGCTGCGACAGGACATAGACATTTTGATAATTATCCTGTAAATTTTGGCAAAAGTTTAAAATTACGCCTGCATAGAATAGCGTTTTTTGAAAGCTATAGGTGAGAACCCTGTCCGTTCCTTAAAAAATTTAGAAAAATAATATTCCGATTCAAAGTTTAATTCATACGCAATCTCTTTGATAAGTTTATCAGTATATAGTAAGAGATTTTTCGCACGGTCTACTTTCAATTGAATCAAGTATTGACCAGGAGCGAGTCCAGTATGTCTTTTGAAAATTTTTCTAAACGTCGAATAGCTGGTTTGTAGCTCATTTGCAACATCATTCAAGTTTAGCGTGCTCCCTGCATTTTCTCGAATCATGACCATAGCCTTCTGAACGAGCTGCTGGTGATCTTTGTTGGCTCTTATTAAGTTCTGCTGCTTTTCAAGGGAATTGACAAGTCCGAGTAAATGCAGAATCATTCCTCCGGCCAATGATTGATAACCGGGTAATTCAGCCTCGGCCTGAGCCAAAAGACTCTCATATAAGCATATAATTTCTGGCCGCACGCCTGTATAAATCAATGCATTTGCAGGTTGAAAAATGTAACTTTTGACTAAGGAATCGATAACAAAGCCCTCGAAGCCAATCCAATATTCCACCCAACCTGTCTGCGTATCGGGTTTGTATCGATGCCACTCACCTGGAAACAGTAAAATGAATGAACCTTCCCCGACTTTAATTTCACCTATGGTTTTAGACTCAAACACCCCATTGCCTCTAGAAATATAAATGAGTTGATACTCTTGAAGAATGCGCCCCTGTAGCCATTTAAATTCATAGGCCTCGGGATGCTGATTGTTGGGATAGCCCACATTGTTAGCAACCTCACCGCATCCTGTATTCAGTAGGGTTAATCCCCATTTATTATCTTGGCCACTAGTAGGTAGATATTTGTAGTAACTTTCCATCACCTGAAGGTTTATAAAAAACTAACATAATCATTTTTGCACTAAAACTAAAGAACGATATTTCCAGAGCGGCTCGTTGACATAATTCCAAAAACAAAATGGCCCTTCACAAAACTTGGACTCTTGTTCTAAAAGGACGAACTTGTCCCCCTCTAGCAGCATAATTAGTAAAAAACAACCCGTTCTTCCACCAAGGGAAAATACTTCACAGGCGTTAATTAAAATAATAGACTAACCAATAGGAGACAGATAATGCTGTGGGCATCATCAGATTTACTAACAATTAACCCTCGTCGCTCTAATTGCTTTATTTGTTCATCAATAGTAAATGCTTGTTTTTTATACATAAAAATTAAGACATAAAGGATTAAGATCTGGTTATAAAACAAAAGACACGCCCTGGGACGCTGTTCTTACGGGTAGCGTGGCGTGTACTGTTGATACAAACAAACATAATTACCTTTGCATTAACAAATATCATTTGTAAAGCGCACTGTCACGGAGTCACTTTACACTACCCCATAAACTAAAATTATGTTTCATCGTGCAAGTGATTGTATGCTTTGCCTGACCTGCTAGGCCCTGGGCGCACTACCGGTTTTGTACAGCTTCCGAAACACGTATTGAGCATCCAGAATTCTTGCAAAGACATCTTGGTCTGTGGACGGAACAACTATATAAATCAACTTATTCCTTGTTATTTTTTTCTTCTTCCTTGACAGGAGGCATTGGTTTACGAAATCTATTTTGGATAAAAACTTCATGGCCATCTGCAAAGGTAAAAATTAGGTCGTTAAATCGACCGCGCATTCTTATCTGCAAATTATCCCTGTCTGTATCGCTAATATGAAAGCTTTGTATGCTTTGAATGGCCATCTGTTTACGTTCACGATCACCTTCCGTTAGACGGTAAACACCCGATCGGTCGACCTTAATCTTCATTTCGCGCCCCTCATTATCTGAAATATCATAATTTCCATTAATTTTTTGATTGACGCTAATTTCATACCCCTTCTCGTCTTTTATACTTTTCTTTCCTCCCAGACTGAATTTAAAGGTCATCGTATACTCTTTCCCGTTATCGTTACTGAAATAGGTTTTGTTAAAACCGTTCGATCTTGATTTTACCCAGTTACCGCTCGCTGTTTCAAGCGAATAATTGCCCTGAAGATCCGGCGCAATGGAGACGAAATTGTTGTCCTCATCATAGATTTCAAATCCCCCCGACCTGTTATTTTCAAGCATTAGATAATCACTTTTGCTAAAATTTGATAACGCCTCATCGCTAAAGACATTCAACCAGAGAACTGTGCTGCCCAAATATTCACCAAAGATCTGATTATATACCAATTCTAATAGTTGATGTTCCCCTATCCGGTAAAACAAATCTTCATTTTCGCTATGAACAGAATCCTTAAGTATTACATCAAAACGATCAGACAACGGCCGAGCGTTTGCCCTTAGGGAAATACCAGATATGAACAAAACTAAAAGACAGAGATAATGTAAGGCTTTCATAACGATAGTTTTTAAATAGAAACAAGATAAGGTCGACGGCACCCTCTAAATTTAAAGACTATGAAGAAAAAAAATAGTTTAACTAAATCAAAAATAACGTGCTGATATGCGCAATAATGTTTTTAAGGTCGCACTAAAATTTATACCCTAACGTAATACCATTTTCACGGGTATAACCTATTATAACCATAGAACTGAGCGTATGTTAGGTATACCTCGTATTGGAAAGATATTCTACCCCAAGACTCACCCCCTATGGCATCTATTGGTATTAATTGATGTATAATCCAAAATGATTTCACTATCAATTCCATTTGTTCTTCATTCCCCAATATGAATGTAGAATCGCCTTTGTATACAACAACAAATCAATTCGTTAAGGTCCGGACCGATTTGAATTCAATTCCTGAATAATCTTCCGAGCTTGCGAGGCGACGTATGGATTCTCATGCTTGGCTAGTAGTTCAATTTCTGACCTTATCTCTGGATTATCAGCCGCGTAATTCTTTAGGCATTTTAAGGATACATTTAAAAGTGCCCCGTTAAATTCCTTTAGCCTCCTTGCCAGTTCCGTGAGTACCGTTTTATCAGGACTTTCACTTGTTGAAATCTTTTGGATCAAATTAGATTTAAGCGCATATTCTACATCGTCCAGTTTAGCCCAAAGTTTTTTCTGAAAATCTACATCGTTAAACCATTGAACAGGAATACAAGCAATTGCCTTTGAAGCCAAATTGTAAGAATCGCTTACTACCAGTTCAAGAACCCTTTGTTTTAATTCCGTCGGAGCTTCCGGGAAAAAACTCAATCGATCCAGTCCCCAAGTCCAGTCCCAAGGAATCGGGCTGTTCAAAATGTCTAATAATAATTCGGCAGATAAGTCGGAATCAGTAGCTTTGACCACGTCCTCCTGCATTTGTCCATATATCAAATGCCACATCGAATATGTCGTAAATACTGCTCCTGGAACAACATGCGCCAAGACATCTTTGGATGTTGGTCTTGTCACTGCATCGGCCGGTTCTAGGAGACTCGGTTTTGGTAATAATTCTTCATAGCGCAAATTACCTAGCGCAGAAAGACTATCCGCCAATATCCGATGCAACTGCTCATACTCTCGACCAATAAACGGTGTATGTTCTGCTTTGCTCAAGAATTCATTCGGTGGCAGTTCGAACCCCAGGTATCTGCCTGTGAGGTTCCAGTAAAGATTTACATTCAACATCCGGCAATTTCCATCAAAACAGATTTCTTTGAGAATTTTTCTATAGTATGAAAGTGGTGCATTTCCCATGTCCATCAACCGGTATAAAGTATCTGTCCCACGTACATTAGTTCCTGTATCAATTGGAATTCGGTCAATATAGGCAATATTTTGGGGTACCGTAGCCGTTCTGAAATATCCAATGGTATCTTGAAATGAAGGCTTGGCAAATAAGCTCATACACGCCCCAAATAGTAGAAAACATAAGAAAACAATAATGATCGGCTTTTTCACCATCCCGTTGCCCTTTAAGCTTCTTTAACTGGAACTATCGCACCGTGCTCAGTCAATAACTGATGAATATCAGAAATCTTAACCTTGTCTGGTGTGGTCCTTTGTGTGTTGGCAAGTACTGCTGCAGCCGCCGCAGCTTGTCCCATCCCCATACAGGATGCCTGGACTCGCAGTGCTGAATTCGCTAGTCGGTCACTCCCGACGCAACGACCGGCAACAATTAAATTACGACTTCCAGCAGGTATAAGGGCACGCAATGGCACCGTAGCGACCATGCCTTGTTCTAGATGCTTTGGAACCACCCCATTTGCGTCATGCAGATCAATGGGATAATAGGAGTAAGAAACCGCATCCTCAAAAACGCGCCCTGTTACATAGTCCTCGTGGGTAATTTTATAAATACTATCTATTCTAAAACTTTCCCTTGTTGCCGTCTCATTTTGCATATCCATAATTTTCAGCTTTTCCAACCCTGGGAGTCCTCGAAGAAATTTAAATGTCCTAAAAAGGGAAGCACGCCCTTTCACATTGGCCAAAGTATGAGATATCGAGGTGGTCGCATCTGCTCCATGGATATGTTGCACATTATCTCCCGCATTGCGAAGCAGGGACTGTACGCTTAGAAATTCTCCTTTAATTAAATCCCCCCGTTCCACTGCTTGATTGAACTCTGCAGTTATCATTTTCATATCAAGCTGATCCATTTGGTAGCCTCCAATACGAAACATCAAAGTTCCCGGCTGTATTTCTTCTTCTCGAAGAAGGTTATAGCCTGCTAACGAGACTACATTTGCATTGCCTGTACAATCGATCAACTGGTTACAAAATATCTCGGTTTGAGAACTTTTGCCGACCGTGATCACTTTCCAGCCATCCTTGGTTTCTACGGCCGAGACGGGGCTTTCATAAAACCGCAAGCCGACACCCGCCTCTACGCATTTATCTTCGATGACCATACTGTATAATGGCCCATTTAGTCGCACTTGGTGTTTCCAATGTTGCCTCCCATGTGGAATAGAAAAATCCGGAAGCTGATCGTTATTAAGCGCGACAGCCTCTTGAACCATCTCCCAGCCAATACCTCCAATAACTTGCTTCCCCCAGGCAAAGAATATTCCCGGAAAATTCACTCCTCCGGTGGTGGTGGTCCCCCCCAACATGCTTCCATTTTCAACCAAAACCGTTTTTTTACCGGCTCTAGCCGCTTGAATTGCGGCAACGACGCCCGCTGTTCCACCCCCAACAACTAATATATCGGTATTTACCGTTTCTTTTTTCAGCGAACGAGGCTTTTGCAAAACCTCACCCTTCAACAAATTTGTCGACGTCAAGCCTAATGATATGGCGCCCATAGCCGCCAAAGCTGATCTCCTTTTCATATGCTCTAATATTTTTTTTCAAGGTCAATAACCTGAGTTTTGATCCGCAACTGGATCGATTGCGTTGTTAT
>NZ_JABMCQ010000110.1 GCF_013179575.1 Sphingobacterium shayense
TTTTGGGTACAGTGGATTGCCAATGTGGTTCCCTCGACGCATTTCCTGCGTATCTTTAGGTTGATGTTTATCCAGCATGCGGACACCTATCACACCTATAAGCCGCTAATCGCAATGACCGTTATTGCGATGGTTTGTTTTCTTGCAGCAAGCATGGTGATCGCCTTTAAAAATAAAAGGGCTAAGTCAGAGCGTTCAGCTTAATTGTTCTTGCTTGACCCAGAGTGGGCTAGCTTTATCATTCAAACGGCTCTTCGTCACTGTTCTTGACCGGCTTTGAGATATTTGTCTAGGAAGGTTACCGTTTTCTCTAAACAGTCCTGAGCTTGGGCAGTTTGGTAATTAAATTGGTATTCGTGATTGACTTGCTCGCTGCTATCTTCGTAGAACAGGGCCTCACTATTAACGGACAACTCTTTTAATCGATTGTGGAACATAATCCCCTGATCGGCAAAAGAAAAAGTGTTTCCATCCGTAATGAAACTTGCCGGGAATTCAGCGGTAAGGTGATCCACCAGGGAAGCCTGCAGCAGTTCCTTTGAGGTTTTCCAGTCTTTTTTCCCAAGCCATGCCCAGCTCACAGTCCCGACGAAAAATTTCATGAAACGGCTTTCTAGTTTTACATCTTTCATTTGTTTTAAATTCAGCGGGCTACAGTAGCTGATAAAACACTTTACGGAATCCTTAATTGGCTGCCTCTCGATATCAAGAGCTTTCGCATAGTCACGATTGGTTTGTACGAGTGTATATTGACCGGCAATTTGGCCACCGGCCGAATCGCCTCCAAATGCGATTGCTGAAAGATTGAACATAGGATAATTCGCCTGCCTGCCGAGTATGAATTCTATCGCCTGTCCTGTTTGTAACACTTGTCCAGGATAATGCAAATCCGGTGATTTTTCGTAGTCGATTAAGATCACCGCTATTTGCGCTTTTTCGGCAAGATAGGTCGCGAATTCACGCAGTCCTACGTTGTCGCCACCAACAAACCCACCTCCGTGGAGCCAAAAAAGTACAGGTAAATGCGTCTTCCCAGTTGGGAAGTATATATCTAGGGTATTATCGGCATGTACGGACGGATATCTTATGTTATTTATAGCCGTGACCTTGTCCCTTACCTCCGCGTAGCCTATACTGTCTTGGATCGTCTGATTACCCTTAAATAGTTGTTTTATGACCCACGTAGAGGGTTTGGGACTACTATTGAAAAGGCAAAGGAGTAACGCTATTATTAATAGCATAATGCCGAGTATCCAAGAGGTAAACTTTAATACTGTTTTCACGCGCGTATTTTTAGTTTAGTTTGCTGAAAAGTGAAGTAAAACCGAATATAGTGAATTAGTCTTGAAGAAAATAGCTATTTTAACGCTAACAAAAAATCGCGCTATGAAATCTATCTTCTTAACATGTCTTTTTATATTATTTGTTTCCTCAACGTTTTCTCAGACACCTTTAAAGGTTGCTGTGGCCGGATTAAGTCATGGACATGTCGACTGGATATTTAATAGGAAGGACCAAAAGGATATCGAACTGGTAGGCATTTATGAGACCGATCCTCAGTTGGTGGAGCGGTATGCACAGCGATATAATATTGATAAGGGACGTTTCTTTTCTAATCTAGAGGAAATGTTGGATACCTTAAAACCCGACGCGGTATCCGCGTTTGGCGCAATCAGTGAGCACATTACGGTCGTACGAGCATGTGCCCCACGCAATATCCATGTGATGGTCGAGAAACCCTTAGCAACGACGTCCGCTGATGCGAGAGAAATTCAAGCGTTAGCAGGTAAACACAAGACCCACGTTTTAACAAATTTTGAAACCTCTTGGTATCAAAGCAATCAACAAATTAAAACGATGCTGGCAACGGGTCAATTGGGCGAAATAAGAAAGGTAGTCGTCAACGATGGCCATCAAGGCCCAAAAGAGATTGGCGTTAGCGACGAATTTTTTAAAATTCTTACCGATCCAATGAAGAACGGCGCGGGTGCACTGATAGATTTTGGATGTTATGGTGCGAATTTAATGACGTGGTTAATGGATGGTATGCGTCCTATATCGGTAACGGCTGTTACACAGCAAAATAAACCGCAGATCTACAAAGAGGTTGACGATGAAGCGACTATTATTCTGCAGTATCCTAAAGCACAGTGTATCATTCAAGCTTCTTGGAACTGGCCATTCTCGAGAAAAGATATGGAAGTTTATGGCACCGCTGGATATGCGATTGCCGCTGATGCGACTACTCTTCGCCAACGGGTGAGAGAGGATCAGGGGGAAGAAACATTAAAATTGAGTCCGCGTCCGGCGCCCTTTAACGACCCATTTTCGGTATTGTCTGCTGTTGTCAACGGAGGGTTAGTCTTGGAAGAAAATGACCTGTATGGATTACCCGTTAACGTGGTTACGGTCGAGATACTTGAAGCTGCTATAGAATCAGCCCAAAGTAAGAAGACGGTAACATTACAGCTGTAGTTTGACACGGCGCTTGGCTCGGCGTATTGCCTCAGAGAATGTTTTTAAATAGAGTGAGCAATGACAACCAGGGGCGATTTATCCGGGACCGTTAAAATACCGACAGAAAGTTTCCTAATAATTGTAGATTTGTGTTTTATAACTTAGCGCAACAGTGATTAAAGTACTTATAATAGACGACGAGGAAAAGTTAAGAAACCTACTTTCAAAAATCATTGGATTTGAAGGATTCGAGGTTTTTCAGGCGTCGACTATCAAGTCGGGCTTGCAGCGGTTAGAATCAGAGGAGATAGCCGTCATCATATGCGACGTTAAGCTCCCGGATGGTAGCGGTGTGGAAACAGCGAAAATAATCAAAGAGAAATATCCTGCTGTTGAAGTTATTCTTTTGACTGCCTTTGGGAATATTCCGGACGGTGTCCAAGCAATTAAAAATGGAGCATTTGACTATATTACCAAGGGAGATGATAACAATAAGATCATTCCTTTATTGTACAAGGCAAGTGAAAAAGTTACTTTAAATAAAAGAGTTTTACAGTTAACAAAACAGTTGGGTGAAAAACACTCATTCGATAAAATAATTGGTAAATCTAAGCCCATTCTTAAAGCAATCGAGCTTGCACAGAAGGTGGCTAACACCGATGCGACCGTTTTATTAACGGGCGAAACCGGGACAGGTAAAGAAGTTTTTGCGCAGGCAATACATCAAAATAGTCAAAGGGCTCATCAAAATTTTGTAGCGATCAACTGTTCAGCATTCAGTAAGGATCTTTTAGAGAACGAATTGTTTGGCCACAAAGCGGGCGCCTTTACTGGCGCTGCGAAAGACCAGAAGGGGCTTTTTGAAGAGGCCCATAATGGCACCATTTTTTTAGATGAAATCGGAGAGATGGCGCTGGATTTACAAGCGAAAATCTTGCGGGTATTGGAAACCGGGGAATTGCTCCGAGTAGGGGATTCCAAGCAAATTAAGGTTAATGTACGGATTATTGCCGCTACTAACCGTAATCTGGAAGAAGAAATTGAAAAAGAGCATTTCCGTAGTGATCTGTTCTACCGCCTTTCGGTATTTGGAATTCATCTGCCTGCTTTACGAGAACGACCTAAAGACATTAAGCTATTGACCGAGTATTATGTGGGAATATTTGCGCTGAAATCAAATAGGAAATCCTTGCAGCCAACAGAAGAATATTTTGCTGCTTTGGAAAACAATGCCTGGAAGGGCAATATCCGTGAATTAAAAAATGTTATTGAACGAAGTGTCATTCTTGCGGATACAGATACGTTGGATTTGGATACTTTACCGACAGAGTTTCAATATAAAAATACGGGATCACAAGTCCTCTCGGCGTTTTCTATGGCCAGTGCGGAAAAACTGCATATTCAAAAAATTCTCAATCATACTGGTGGTAATAAAGCTGAAACTGCCCGACTATTGGAGATAGGAGTAGCGACACTCTATAGAAAAATTGAGGAGTACAAAATCAAATAAACCGTCATTCTATTTTTGCCCTTGTGAGTTAAAGCACGAGTCTACTTACCCTATCCGGCATTCAACTCATAAGCCATTCTTATCTAAACATTTTGGAAAGAACATACTTTCTGGTCAGATGGATACTTGGTTTGCTCTATTGATGAGGTGTCTCCTGAGACCATCCGTGGGTACCTACTCTGGTCACGGGTAGTCGCTTACATCCCACAGGCTAAAGACATCTGGGTTTTACGCTCCGTTTTATAAACCACTAATCCGCTCAGCAGCAATGTCATCTATGCTCTGTGCTTTTTTAATAATTTCTCACCGTCCAAATTTTCGATTTGAAACTTATAGCAGATAAAAGGTTTTATTAGCCTGTCATCGTTTCAGATTGCAATTGAAATAGACACAGCTGTTTGTTGGAATGTCCGAGTTTGCATAAGATATGCTACGCTTTATCGATATTAATGCGACGCCCGGTATGTCCACTCCTCCATGCTATTTCATCCTTTAAGTTTAGCGATCACTAAACAGACTATTGTTAGTCTATCATTTTGATAACGACCTTATCAAAATGATAGTGTTTTTTATGTTCAGAACGTTACGGAAAACACATATATATCTTATATTTAAGTATTTATGATGTTGTTTTTTTCGCTGGAATGGATTTTGGCTTGTAGCTATCAAAGAATCGAAAAATGAGAAAAAGGAACATCAAATCGAAGCAACTAGGAGAACTACTCCCGTCTCAGGTAATACCCGGTGCGTACCCATTTTGGCTCCCAGCGCGTTCGGCGACTGTTTCTGAAACTTTCGTCGAGCATTTAGGCAAAGTAACCTTAAAATTTTATAGAAATGATAACAATAATTTTAGTCATGGCGGGCGTAGCCTGTTTCGGTCTATTCATTAAGTCAATTGAGTTCTTTGAGAAAATCTGATACTAAAAATGAAAACGAAAATTATCAATACAATACGCCAATGGTCTCCGGAGATTGTCGGATTAATTCCCGACCTAGATAGTCTGGATAACTCAATTGCAGATTACCTTCTGCTACATAAGCTAGCAGAGGCTTGTGCACAAAAAATCAGTTCCGGTCTGGAAAGCGAACTGGAAGATGTAGAGAAAATAACGAAAGTAGTCAACCTGCTTTATCAAGAGGGTAATCAATATACCCGCAACGCTATTGAGAATGAATTTCTAACAACACTCTCGGCAGAGGAGAGTCCCGGAAGTCTACGAAAACATCTTGCGCTTTTTCCTAATGAGTTACGAAAAGAGTATATCAAAACGATATTGGATAATTAAATGACAAAGAATCCGCTCGAGAAAGAAGCAACGCTCTACCAGGTAAAAGTGAGCGGGATTGACCCCTTCTTTTTTGCCTCTTCACGGTTGTCCATATAATATATTTCTAGGAATAAATGCGAATAAGAAAATGAATAATATAAATGAAAATGCAGCCAGTTTTTACTTGGCGTATCACTACGGCGAAATTAAGGAGGAAATAAGCAAATTATCGGATCATAAAAATTTTGCTGGAATATTTCAAGCGATCGTAAATCATATTAATCTTCTACTTTCCAAAGGACAAATTGAGAAAATAGGAACGAAAATTAAATTTATCGGATGGCTGTACAAAAGAGGTAACGTTTATGTAAAGGAAATTATTGAGAACCTTTTTGTACGCTCATTCGCGGGAATGAAAAGACGTTGCACAGCTGAGCAATGGATTTATATCTATCAGCTCATTCCGAGCAACCTGAAGAGTATCTATGAACTTCAAAACAACAATTATCTAACATACAAAGTACGTCTATGACAATATTATTAATAGTAGCAGCGGGTGTTTTTGCATACATGTGTTACGTGTTACTTAAACCGGAAAAATTTTAAGTCATTTTAAGTATCAAAAAGATTCAAGACGACTATCTGCGCAGTGGCACAGGGGTATTTTGATATTGCCGGTTGTATAGGGATGCTTAAGCATATTGATAGCGTTTAAAAACCAAATTAAAAAAAGAAAATGAATACAGAAATTTTAGGAATAATTGTGATGTTTACCCTATCGATATTGCTTGCAATACCATTGGGAAAATATATTGCAAAAGTGTATGCTGGCGAAAAAACGCTACTCGATCCAGTATTGAATCCAATAGAAAGGATATTTTTCAAAATCGGTGGCATCAAACCGCAGTCAGAAATGAACTGGAAGGAACAGATGGTAGCATTAGTTACGATTAATTTGATCTGGTTTCTCCTAGGAATGCTCATCCTGATGACTCAGGGAAGCCTTCCGCTAAACCCAGATAGAAATCCAGACATGCCAGCCGATCTCGCGTTTAATACGGTGATCTCGTTCGTCGTGAACTGTAATTTGCAGCACTATTCGGGAGAATCAGGACTAAGTTATCTCGGGCAATATTGGCTGATGTTTTTACAGTTTGTAAGTGCTGGTACTGGAATGGCTGCAGCGGTGTTAGTGTTTAAGGCATTCAAAGATAAATCGGCGACAACTTTGGGTAATTTTTACAGCTATTTTGTAAAATCCTGTACACGGATCTTATTGCCAATTTCATTTATTGTTGCGATTATCCTCACTTTCCAAGGTACTCCGATGACTTTTGAGGGGAAAGATGCTATAACGACTTTACAAGGTGATTCGGTAGAAGTCTCCAGAGGTCCTGTTGCAGCATTTGTCGCAATCAAACATGTAGGAACCAATGGCGGAGGTTTCTTTGGTGTAAACTCTGCTCATCCGCTGGAGAACCCCTCTTATCTATCCAATATGGTCGAGATGATTGCGCAGCTGATTGTGCCTATGGCGATGGTGTTTGCTTTTGGCTACTTTATCAATAGAAAAAAGCTCTCATGGATGATATTTGGCGTAATGACAATAGGTTTTTTGATCCTTGCGCTTCCAAATGTCAATATGGAGATGAAGGGAAATCCGGCTATTGCTGCCATGGGCATCGATAATTCATTAGGGGCGATGGAGGGAAAAGAAATACGATTAGGCGCTCCGGCGTCGGGATTTTGGAGTATTGTAACCACTGTGATTTCTACGGGCTCAGTCAACTCTATGCACGACAGTTCGATGCCATTATCGGGCATGAATGAACTGCTCGCAATGATGGTAAACGCCTTTTATGGAGGAGTTGGTGCAGGGATATTGAACTTTTTTATTTTTATCATATTAGCGGTTTTTATCAGCGGTTTGATGGTCGGTCGAACGCCTGAATTTCTTGGTAAAAAAGTAGAAGCCCGAGAAATGAAGATAGCGATGATAATTGCCCTTTTGCATCCATTCCTGATACTCGTTGGGACTGCGTTGGCAGCTGCATCACCACAGCATACAATGGCTTCATTAAATAATCCCGGATTCCACGGTCTGAGCGAAATGTTATATGAATTTACTTCATCGTCGGCAAATAATGGTAGCGGTTTCGAGGGGTTGGGAGATAATACTTTTTGGTGGAACATCAGTACGGGATTTGTCCTTATACTCTCTCGCTTCCTGCCGATTATCGGTCCGGTAGCTATAGCCGGATTGTTAGCTGAAAAGAAGTTTATTCCAGCAGGAGACGGAACGTTAAAGACTGACACAGCCACGTTCGGACTGATGGTATTTGCTGTTATTGCGATCGTCGCAGCGCTAGCATTTTTCCCAGTATTGGTTTTAGGCCCTATTGCGGAGTATTTTTCACTTTATTAAAACCGTTTAAAGAAATTAAAAATGAACAATAATACATCACTGTTCCAAAAAGATATGGTTCAGCAAGCACTGACACAATCTTTTGTGAAACTACACCCTAAATCGATGTTCCTTAATCCGGTCATGTTTACTGTCTGGATAGGAACCTTGGTCATGCTGATCGTCAGTGTATTGACCCTGTTGGGAGCCGAAGGCCAAGGAAGTTTTGGATATAATTTCATAGTATTTATCGTCTTGTTGCTCACTTTATTGTTCGCCAACTTCGCCGAGGCTATTGCCGAGGCTAGAGGAAAGGCACAGGCGGACAGTCTGCGGAAAACCAGAGAGGAAACGCCGGCGAGACTAAAAACGGGTAAAACGGTATCATCAGCACAATTGCAAAAAGGAGATATTTTCATCTGTGAAGCCGGTGACACCATCCCTTCCGATGGGGAGATTATAGAAGGTCTGGCGACCATTGATGAAAGTGCCATTACCGGCGAGTCCGCACCGGTAATCCGGGAGGCAGGTGGCGATAAAAGTTCGGTAACTGGCGGAACAAAAGTGTTATCAGATAAGATCGTCGTTCAAGTAACCACGCAGCCAGGGGAAAGCTTTCTAGATAAAATGATTGCTTTAGTAGAAGGTGCTGCCCGACAAAAGACGCCTAATGAAATAGCCTTGACCATACTACTAGCGGGCTTTACTTTGGTATTCATCATAGTTTGTGTGACGTTAAAACCGCTTGCGGATTATGCGAACGTGGGTATTACCATCGCTTCCTTTATTTCATTGTTCGTGTGCCTGATACCGACAACGATCGGAGGTTTATTATCCGCTATTGGTATTGCGGGTATGGATAGAGCGTTACGAGCAAATGTAATTACAAAAAGTGGCAAAGCCGTTGAAACTGCAGGAGACGTCGATGTGCTTTTGCTGGACAAAACCGGAACCATAACAATAGGAAACCGAAAGGCAACCCATTTTTATCCTGCCAACGGTATCGATGAAAAAAGGTTGATTAAAGCAGCTGTACTAAGTTCGATGGCTGACGAAACCCCGGAAGGTAAATCCATCATTGAATTGGCCGCGATTGATCCATTGAGCTATCACGTAAAAAATCCTACGTTCGTCAAATTTACGGCAGAAACTCGTAGTTCGGGTATTGACTATGAAAATACACGTATCCGAAAAGGTGCAACTGATTCGATTAGAGACCTGATCGTACAGGCAGGAAACGCATTTCCAAAAGAAATAGAGGAACAAGCAAACTCGATTTCCAAAAATGGCGGAACCCCACTAGTGGTGTCAGAGAATGAACATTCCTTAGGCGTAATAGAGTTGCAAGATATCATCAAACCCGGTATTCAGGAACGTTTTCAACGTCTTCGGAAGATGGGAATAAAAACGGTAATGGTGACAGGTGACAATCCGCTAACGGCTAAATTTATTGCAGAGAAAGCCGGTGTAGACGATTTTATTGCCGAAGCTAAGCCCGAAGATAAAATGAATTATATCAAAAAAGAGCAATCCGAGGGCCGGTTAGTGGCGATGATGGGAGATGGAACAAACGATGCACCGGCATTGGCACAGGCCGACGTGGGCGTTGCGATGAACAGTGGGACACAAGCAGCAAAAGAGGCTGGTAACATGGTAGACCTGGATAATGATCCTACTAAATTGATTGAAGTGGTTGAAATTGGCAAACAATTACTGATGACCCGCGGTACATTAACAACCTTTAGTATTGCTAACGACGTAGCTAAATATTTTGCTATTATTCCAGCGCTTTTTATCAGCGCGATACCAGTTTTGCAGGGATTGAACATCATGAACCTTCACAGCCCGGAGAGTGCCATCCTATCGGCAGTAATTTTTAATGCGATCATTATTCCGGTGTTGATTCCGTTAGCCTTAAAAGGGGTTGCTTACAAAGCTATCGGGGCAAGTGCCTTGCTCCGCAGGAACCTACTAATCTTTGGCCTTGGCGGAGTATTGGTGCCTTTCGCTGGGATTAAATTAATAGATATGATAATATCGGTCTTCTTTTAACCATTTAAAACAACAAGGGTGATGAATGCAGTGAAAGAGAAATCTTTTAATGTTTCAACGCTGTAAAAAATAAATTATAATGAAAAAACATATTTTGCCCGCTATCAAACTAACGTTCGTGATGATATTTTTCTTCACCGTTATTTACCCGCTCGCCGTTTGGGGTATCGCACAGCTTGCTCCAAATTCCGGCAAAGGGGAACTCGTTGAGCACAACGGTAGAAAGTATTACGCTAATATCGGTCAAACTTTTACCCAAGACGGATACTTTTGGTCTAGACCCTCAGCTGTTGATTACGATGCCTCGGGTTCGGGAGGGAGTAACAAAGGACCTTCCAATCAGGAATACCTCGCAGAAGTTCAGGCCCGTATAGATACCTTTTTGTTACGTAATCCTCAGGTTGATAAATCGGAAATCCCCGTCGATCTGCTTACCGAAAGCGGTAGTGGTCTGGATCCCAATTTTTCAGTTCAAGCCGCAAAAGTACAGGTACAACGAATTGCGCAAACAAGAGGGATCAGCGAAGATCGATTGAATCAGTTAATAGAGAGCCATACGGAAACCCCTTTATGGGGAATATTCGGCCCAGAAAAAATCAATGTACTGAAATTAAACATCGAGCTGGATAAACTAAGTGAGTAACACTCACAAACATTCATGCCTTCCGATTTCGTTGAGCACAATTTATCTGTTTGATTCTTTAGTGATTACATAGATTAAAGTCCGCGCGGTGTAATGGTAGACAAGGATGTTGGCAGAGAAAGTATTATTTAATAACCAAAGAGGGAAGAGTGACTCAGTTCCTCCCACACGCTTATGACGATGTGGGTTCTTATAGTCAATTTTATGAAAAAAATAATTATGTTTTCAGTTGCTCTACTGGGAGCAGTTGGGAGTCTACATGCTCAGAATACAGAAGAAAGGATGTTGACCATCGGTGGGTATGCAGAAGTCTACTATCAGCACGATTTCAATAACCCGACGTCGAATACTAGACCTGGATTTGTATACAGCCATAATCGTAATAACGAGGTAAGTGTAAATCTAGGAATGATAAAAGCTGCATATGAAACCGAAAAAGTTCGCGTTAATCTCGGTTTAGGTGTAGGATCCTATATGAATACCAATTACGCTGCAGAAGAGGGTGTGTTGAAGAATATTTACGAAGCGAATCTAGGAGTGAAGCTTTCAAGAACAAGTGACCTATGGCTAGACGTTGGCATTCTGCCGTCTCACATTGGATTCGAAAGCGCAATTGGAGCCGATTGCTTTACGTTGACTAGGAGTATGATGGCGGACAACTCTCCTTATTTTGAAACTGGCGCTAGATTGTCTTATGGTACCGATAACGGAAAATGGAATATAGCGTTGTTGATCTTGAACGGTTGGCAACGTATTCAACGCGTGGAAGGTAACAGCACGCCTGCTTTTGGACATCAGTTAACTTACCGTCCGTCGGAAAAAGTCACATTGAACAGCAGTTCATTCATTGGCAACGACTTTCCAGACGATAAGCGTAAAATGCGTTATTTTCACAACTTGTACGGGCAGTTTGAGTTAAGTCGTCAGTTTTCGTTGATCGCTGGACTGGATATAGGTGCACAGCAGAAAGAAAAGTCTAGTAGCGACTATGATACTTGGTATACTTCCGTATTGATTGCAAAATATAGCCCAATACAAAAGTTAAGCGTTGCAGCAAGAGCGGAGTACTACAATGACATAAATGGTGTAATTGTCGCATCGGGAACCGAAAATGGTTTTCGCACGTTTGGCGCTTCCCTTAATGTAGACTATCGAGTCTTACCCAACCTAGTCTGGCGTACAGAAGTTAAAACCTTAAACAGCAAAGATGCCGTTTTCTTAGATCGAGATGACATGATGAAAAAAGGAAATCCTGTGGCGATAACCTCATTGGCAGTACATTTTTAGTACTTTTAAATATACCATTTCAGGTAATAACCCATCTAGGAAGAATATAGTAAATTTATAGCCGAAAGCAACTGTATGGACGAAAGAAAAAGTGCTGAACATTTTTTGGACCTCATCCAAAAATCCCGACGAGGGAAATTTAAGCTCTATATTGGGATGAGCGCTGGCGTGGGGAAAACGTACCGAATGATGCAGGAAGCCCATACGCTTTTGCGAAATGGTATCGATGTGAAAGTCGGATATGTCGAAACACATAACCGGACCGAAACACATGCACTACTCGACGGCTTGCCTATTATACCAAGGCGTAAACTTTTTTATAAAGGGAAAGAACTAGAAGAACTGGACCTGCAGGCCGTTATTAATCTCCGTCCGGAAGTCGTCATTGTTGACGAGCTGGCGCATACGAACATCGAGGGTAGTAAAAACACAAAGCGTTGGCAGGATATTATTGATATATTGGATGCCGGCATCAATGTCATCAGCGCAGTTAATATCCAGCATATTGAAAGTTTGAACGAAGAAGTGCGCCGGATTACTGGTGTCGACGTGCAGGAACGTATTCCTGACAGTATAGTGGCCCAAGCAGATGAAGTGGTTAATATCGATCTGACAGCAGAAGACCTCATCGATCGGCTCAAAGAGGGCAAAATTTATGAAACAGAGAAGATTACCGCAGCGCTCAACAATTTTTTTAAGAGTGAGCATATTTTACAACTACGGGAACTGGCATTGAAAGAGGTCGCTTCCCAAGTACAGCGCAAGGTGGAAACCGAGGTCGTGCTTACACGAAATATCAAAAAAGAACGATTTTTAGCTTGTATTAGCTCCAATGAAAAAACAGCAAAAAATGTCATTCGCAAAACGGCTCGGCTAGCAAACTATTACAATAGCAAATGGTTTGTGATGTATGTACAAACGCCCAAGGAGAGTCCAGAAAAAATAGCGTTAGATAAGCAGCGTTTTCTGATTAACAATTTTAAACTTGCCACCGAATTGGGTGCTGAAATTATAAAAGTGAAAGCAAAAAATACAACTAAAGCCATCATGAAGGAATGTGAGGATCGAAAGATAACGACTGTTTGTATTGGAAAACCGCACATAACCTTGGCTAAAATTATTCTAGCAACGGATACATTTAATGCTTTGTTGAACAAGCTGTCACACGAGAGTATAGATCTCGTAATATTATCATAAAATGAGAATAAAACTAAAATTAACAATCGGAGTAGGGCTGCTGTTCCTATTGATATTTGCTTTGGCTGCTATTAGTGGTTGGTATATAAACCGGTTGAAACAAGATACCAACAACATCCTAGTTGCCAATTACAATACATTACAATATTCCCGAAACATGTTGCTGTCTCTGGAGGACATTTCCTCGGATAGATCTGCTATGGAAACTTTTCAGGAAAATTTGGATTTACAAAAGCGGAATGTGACAGAGGTGGGAGAAATTGAAGCCACAAATCTTATTGTCAAGCATTTTACGCAACTCAGAGAGCAATCGGACGATTCTGCGTTGACTTCCTCCATAAGAAAAGATATCACTGAACTCATGCGCTTGAATATGGAAGCGATTAATAGGAAAAGTGACATTGCCGGTAATACGGCACAAAAAGCCATTGTCGTTATCGCAATCACAGGTACGTTATGCTTTGTTATTGCGTTCATTCTCTTAGTGAACTTACCTTCTAATATTGCTAATCCAATTCGAGAACTTACCGACAGTATCAAAGAAATCGCTAGCCAAAATTATAAAAAGCGCGTACATTTCGAGAGTCATAACGAATTCGGTGATTTAGCAAAATCGTTCAATACAATGGCGGAAAAACTAGAGGAATATTCGGAAAGCAAACTCGACAAAATTCTAAAAGGAAAAAAACGGATAGAGACATTGATCGATAATATGCATGATCCCGTTATTGGAATTGATGAAACGAAAAAGGTACTCTTTGCCAACGAAGAGGCATTAAATATT
>NZ_JABMCQ010000111.1 GCF_013179575.1 Sphingobacterium shayense
TGATGTTAACTTTGTGTTGCCTACCGGGATCTCGCTCCAAGATTTCCCAAACAATAGGACATTGTGGTCATTCCCACGATTCCACGCTACCTTTCCGTTATTGATCAAGAAATTTTCAAATTTGGTCCTATAAGACGGATTGATTCCTTCCAGCGATAAATAATCTACAAAGTAGCGTATAAATATCCCTTTAAATAATGCGCCGTCACCCTCGCCTTCATCTCTGAGGACATTATTACTGGCGTCAATACACTTGGTAACGGTGTAGCTAGCTATTTTCTGTGCGTCATTTAAATAAATCGGATCTCCCGTTATTCGATATAATTCGACTGCCGTTCCTAAAAAGGTCCCCTGATTATACGTTAAGGCTACGGTACTGACTACATTCGTCCGACCATCGATGTTATCGTATACTGCGCCCGTAGAGCGATCGTATAGATTATTTTTTTGCCAATCGTAAATTTTAAGCGCCCAGTCTAAGTATTTTTGATCGTTCGTTAATTGGTACAGTCTAGCTGCTAATATGCTCGCCGGACCGTTCGAACATGCATTTTTACTATAGGGTTGATTTTTTTTCCAAGCTAATCCTCCCCCGACATACTCCTCATTCCAGGCTAAGATAATATCGTCCCATAAGAGATTAACAGCAGCGAGGTATTTCTGGTCTTCGGTAACCTCGTATAGCCGAAGAAATGTCAATGCATTCCACTCCATGTCATCATAAAACTCGTTGTAATAATTACCCCCGTTTTTGGTTTTTACTCCTTCAAACCAGCGCTGAAAATAAGCGCTATATTTCGAATCGCCCGTTCTCAAATAAGCATCGATTACCGCGTCCATTGCATGTGCGTTTGGCCAATACTGAAATCCATTATCCGAACCATTACTCCCATAGTTAAAATACCCTTGCTGGTTCCAAAACTCTGCAATCAATTTATCAGTAGCTTGATCCGCGATACTTTCCCATGATTCGGCTATGGAATCATCGAACATGTATTCATCTTCAATTTTATCACAGGAAAAAAATCCTGTGATAAAAATCATCAATATTATTATCTTTCTCATACTACTCTTTGCTAATTAACGGTGACCGAATGTGTGTATTCCTTATCGCCTTGTAGTATCACGGATATTGTCGTCGATGCACCATCCACAGCGTCAATAAATTTCCATTTATCATCCCACTGGGTAACATTCGACAAGACTTTCACATAATAATAAGAAGGATCAGAGCTTGCATTAGGCGGATTGTCCGAGGCATTCAACGTACCAAATTGCTTGGTTACTGTTTGACCGTTCTCGATTGCCTCAAATTGAAATTTGTAACGTTGATCTTTTCCCCAATCCTCTTGCTTAAATTTTACTACGCCGGTTCCCGTCCATACTCCTTTCCCTGCATAAGGAAGGTCAAATAAAATTTTGTTGTCGGGAGAAAACCATAATCCAATACTTTTTATTTCGCTTAAAGAAACCGTGGCAACGTTAAAATCGAGGTTGATTTTATAGATACCAGTTTTTGGCACTTGCATTTTACTTTCCTGCTCACCTTCTTTTAATTTCACCTGATCATCGGAGTAAAAATAGCGTGGTGAAGCCCCTTTGCGGTCAATAAAAACATAATCCTTATTCGCCTCGAGTTTAGTATAGATTTCAAATTCCCCCGATGCCGTTTGTTTAAATGAAAGACTAGCACTCACGTCGGTTCCCGTTTCCGATCCCTCTCCCACTAGATACACTTCGTTTGGCATATCAGTAAACCCTTCCAGTGTGGTGATCGCTAAGGTACGTACTTGATCGCTCAGAACACGATTCAACCCGCGCGAGGAAACGACTGTCCATATTATTTCCCCAGACTCCCCAGGACCGATCCCTGACATCGAAGCAACGTTATTTAACACCTTATGAGTTAATGTAGCATTAGATAGGTAGCCGTTATTATTGGAGGTTGTCGTGTAAATAGGCTGAGAAAAATCCCCACCGACTTTATCAAATACGATTTCGTAAAGTGCAGCACCGTTATCTTCGGTTTGCGCGGGCTCCCATTCAAAAAATAGGGAAGCCGAGCCGGCACTTACTAACTTCACAGCCGCGTTATCCGTCGGCGAATAAAGCGCAGTAACGGCTGTCACCTGTGCATCGCTATAGTTCATATCATCGGTCTTACAAGAATGAAGAAATATAATAATGAATGAACACAACAGTATATTTATATAATTTTTCATAATTTTTTTGTCTTTAATATTTTAATTAGCGTATCCCGGATTGTTTGGTAACAGATTTTGATTTAAGTCCATTTGGTTGCGCGGGATTGACCATAAATAGTCCCTGTTCTCGTCGAACTTCCGAGTGTCTAAGCGAATGTAACTCGAGTTACCATTTTCGAATTTCGCACCACGAACCTCACCGTCGAGATATTGTTTCCCCGCTTTCCATCTTATGATATCATAATAGCGTAGCCCCTCTAATGCGAGCTCGGTTCTACGCTCATTTCTGATGATTGTCCGTAGCTGATCCTGAGAGGCGCTAACAGGATAATCCAAAGCACCTGAGCTCTCCAGACCAGCTCTTTCACGAATTAATTTGATCGTACCGTCCCAATCTTGACTAGATAGCTTGCTTAATTCATTCTTCGCTTCAGCATACATTAACAATACGTCTGCATACCTGAACATGATAATATTTAAACCTGAATTATAGTTATCTACTGCGGTAACATCGTAGTATTTTTTTATGTAATACCCTGTTGCTGTCGAATTGGAACTGGCACTCACATATACGTCAAGTTTCTCGGTATCATTATTTCCGGTACCGGGCTTAATATAAATTGTCGACGTTGATCCACCAAAATTTTGCCACTCTCCACCGTGAAAAACGATGGTAGAGGCCATCCGTGGATCTCTGTTCACGTAGGGATTATCTTCATTATACTTCGTATCCTGGGTAATAGAGAGACCATTTAAAGTTATGTAACTATCAACCAAACTCTGGACGGGCGCGTAAGCATTTAAACGGGCTCCTTTGGAAAGGGGTGCGGCGTCATAAAATTTACCCCAAAATTTCAATGAAGGAACATAACCGTAATCTAATATTACCTCCTTGTTATATTCATTGGCCGCGGCAAATAATCCGGCATAATTTGCGAATAACCCATATTCGCCATATGTTCCTTGGTTGTTAATTAAATTTTCACAATGTTCTACAACCTTATTCCAGTTGCTTTCGTAGAGATATGCGCGTGCTTGGAATGCTTCTGCGGCACCCTTGGTAATTCTTCCGTTATCAGCGGCTGCCATCCCGTTACGACTCGGCAAAATGGAAGATATCTCCTGCAGTTCACTGTGAATAAAACTTAGAATTTCAGCCTTCGGAGTCCGGCTTTTCGTATAACTCTCTTCCAAGGTGATATCCGTGGTGAAAAAAGGAACGTCACCATAAAAGTTCACTAGGCGGAAATAAATAAATGCGCGGATAAATCGGATTTCCGCAATTCTTCTAGCTTTAAGATTCGCGTCGATTTCCGGGACCCGATCGATATTAGCAAGAAAAACGTGGCAGGTTTTCAACCCTTCGTATGCTTGCTTCCATTCATCGGCGAAACGGCCTAAAGAAGGGTCGGCAATTCCGTTGCGGATAGCGCGCTGATCGGTATTTGTTCTGCCTTCAAAGACGTTATCGCTTAAAGCTTCATCATTCCACATTTTATCGGCTGAATACATTTGGTTGTAGGCCATATTCACCATCAGTTCTGCATTGTCAACAGATTGCCAGAACGTCTCATCGGTATGCCTGTCGGTAGGAATTGGATCTAACGTATTGCAGCCTACCACTGTCCATGCCGCAAATAGCAGCAGCAAGTGGATATATTTATATTGTATCATACTTGAATTTTATTAAAATTGAATATCGAACCCGAAACCATAGTATTTTAATGTAGGATAGTTTCGTGCACTGTTTGCTCCTCCACCCATATTGCCATCAAATTCTGACGACTCTGGATCAATCCATGAATTATGAGTTAGGGTAAACAGGTTCTGCGCGTTAACGAATGCGCGAACCTTATGCAGCCCGATTTTATTAGTTAGCGATGTAGGCAAGCTATAACCAACCTGGATATTCTTTAACCGAAGGTACTGACCGTCGAATAAAAATAGGTCCGAGTCTTTTTGATAGTTATTCGTTGTCGATGCAGACCCTGCACCGGTTAGGCGCGGATAACGCGAACCGATATTTGTCGGCGTCCAATAGTCCAACTGGTGCTGGTAGATCGCATACGAATAATTTTGGTGAAAAGGCTCCACGAGCTCTCCGCGAACCATCATATCACGCTTACCAACGCCCTGCAAAAACATACTAAAATCGAAGTTTTTAAACGATACATCATAGGTGAAACCGAAAGTGTAGCGTGGGAAACCATTTCCTAGTACGTACCGATCTTTCGAATCAATAATACCGTCACTATTTCTATCAACATATTTCACATCGCCAGGTCTCAAATCTGTCGGACTTAAGCCAACTGGTAGCGCAGCAGTTTCCAAATCTTGCATGTTTTGGAAATATCCGTCGGTTTTATAACCATAATAGGCGTTAAAAGGAAGTCCTTGCCGTATTATCCGCGTAATATTATCGGTGGTCGTTAGTTGCTCTTTATCTTCATAATAGGTTACTTTATTACGTGAATCACCTATATTTCCAGAGAAAGTATGGTTGAAATCACCTGTCGTCAAACGGTAGGACAGCACGAGCTCCCAGCCTCTGTTTTGCATTTCACCAGCATTGACTCTATTTAAGGTTGTACCAAATAAGGTTGGAATTTCCGGAACTAGTAGGATGTCTACAGTATTTTTGTTGAAATAATCAAAACTAGCTGTTAAGCTGTTATTTAGAAAAGCTGCATCAAAACCAATATTGAAGTTATAGGTCTTTTCCCATTGTAGGTCAACATTTCCATACGCGAATCCGCCTCCTGACACCCCTTGGTTGTTAAAACCATATGTATTTGTCGAAGTCGAATATGTCGTCATATATTGGTAATCGCCAATATCTTGGTTACCCAACACACCATAGGATCCACGGATCTTCAAATCACCTATTTTTTCTTTGTATGCCGTTAAGAAATTTTCCTCGGAAACTCTCCAACCGAGGGACACGGATGGGAAAAAGCCCCAACGATTTTCTTTGGCAAATCGCGAGGAGCCGTCGTACCTAAAGCTGGCCTCTGCATAGTATTTGTCTGCATAGGAGTATCCGGCGCGCCCGAACAGCGAGGTGATACTGGTCTCTGTTGTGCCTTGTAAGGTTACCCGACTTGTGGGATCAATCTCCGTTCCGGATGTTGGAGTCCCTAAAATTGGGTCTGTAAACTTCAGTTTAAGCTCATTCTGGGTGCGCGTAGATGATTCATTGGTGGCACCAAATAGACCAGTTACATTATGACTACCGAATGTTTTGTTGTAATCCAATAATAATTGATAGTTTAACAGATAGTATTTTTCATTAAAGTCTTCTGTATTCCGGGTTGAGTTAACAAATACCAGAGGTTTCTCCGCCTCAGCGCTCGTGTACAAAGGCACTTGTCTTCTTCGTATGAAACGATGATCTGAATAAATATCTGCACCGAACACCCCGCGAAGCTTCAGCCCATCTAACAGCTTAACGTCGAGCGATAAGTTTGCATTGAAATAGTCATTGTCGTGCTTTTGGTTACCGCCTTCCCGCAGCTCCGCCAAGGGATTTTGATCGGTCAGCGCATTGTTCACCAAATAGCGGCCGTTGTCGGCCTGCATGCGGTAGTAATAATACGAAGGTATACGCGATGAATTAATAATTGCATTTGCCGCCGTCGTTGCATTGTTATTGTTTCGGGTATAGGCCAAAATGGAATTCAGTTTAAAGATGCCAAATTCCGCGCTAACGTTGGACCTCAGATTGTACCGCTGAATTCCATAATTATCACCAACGAAATTACTCCCTTGATCGAAGAATCCCCCTGAAAACAAGTACGTGGAATTCTCTCCTCCTCCTGAAACGGTAACATTATGGTTTTGCTGAATAGCTGTTTGTAAAATCTCGTCGTAGTTCCAGCGTTCTTCGGACTGGTGATCGTACAAATCTTGAATTTGAGTTGGCGTAAATTGTGGGCTTTCACCGATGTTGGTTAGCGCTAAGTTTTTTAACGTAGCATTTTGGTAGCCCGTTACCGGTCTGAAGAGTACATTTGGATCTTGCATCCCCGTTTGGGAACTTACGGCAACCTTCGGCTTCTGATTCCGTTGCCCCTTCTTTGTTGTTACTAGGATAACACCATTCGCCGATCGTGACCCATAAATCGCCGCGGTACCGGCATCCTTTAGTACGGAGACGCTTTCAATATCCGCAGGATTTATTTTATTTAAGCTACCATTTTCCGACACTAAACCGTCAATAACAATCAGCGGTCCATTGCTATTCATCGTTGAAATACCACGAATGTTGATATTCATGGTGTTTCCGTTGGGATCCATACTCCGCTGCTGAATATTCAAACTCGGAGAGGCTCCTTGCAGGGCCTGTGTAACATTCCCTACGGGACGGTTCTCGATCGCTTTTGAATTTATTTGGTCTACTGCGCCTACCACCGATTTTCTAGTTGTAGTACCGTAACCGATTACTATCACCTCTTCCACACTTTGCGATTCGGATTGCAAAGTGAACACGGGAGCATCGTTGGTAATACTAAAATCGGCGGTTTGAAAACCGATAAATGAAACTTCTAAAACGTCCCCTACTTCGGCGTTGATAGAGAATCGTCCTTGAACATCGGAAAGGGTTACTATGGAGGATGATTTAAGTTTGATGGTAGCTCCCGCAATAGGGCTCCCATCCTGGTCGATGATTTTCCCGTTAATAGGTTGTTGCACTTTATACGCGTTTAGAGCCAGCGTTTTGTTCAGCAAAAGTGGTTTTGCAAAAACTACTGAGCTAGAAAACAAGAATGCGCAACTAAGCAAAAAAATTCTATTCTTTCTTAACATAAGGTAAAAAGGTTTTGTATACTGGTTAGACTAGACTTAGCAAGTTTATTGCTAAATCGAATTAACTGTTTCAAATATATATCTATTTTTTAAAAAACAAATAGATTTGACAACATTTGCTGCAATGAAAAAAGAAGCATTACATGATCTCTCTTTTTTCAAAACTTCATACTCGTCCTAGAAGAACAATATTTCAGAAATACCTGGCGTAAGAAAAAGCCTTTGCAGCCCTAGCTCTGCTAAGATATCTATGTGTACTTTAAAAAATTTAGTCCGTTAAGTTAGGTATTTTACAGACGCTCCAAACTGGCCAAAATCAGGAAATATTGTTTTGATTAACAGAAAGTTATATGTTGCAAAAATCTCGTATATTGTATTAACATTATTCCGATTTTATATGGGCTCAACGGGGAAAATTCTAATAATAGTACTCATAACAATGTGGGTCAATGGTATGAGGTGTATATACGCCGCGGACAAATGCAACTGTTTGGACAATCTTGAAATGACCATTAAAAAAACGGAAGAGAACTATGCAGGTTTCCCTGATAAGGTCAAACCTGCAAACCGAGCTAAATATGATGATTTCAAGATTCATTTGCTTGATAAAGCAATAAACACAAACGATACGGATACTTGTTACTCAGTGTTAAAACAATATGTAAATTATTTCTACGACAAACATTTCAGAGTAGAGTACAGCTCAAAACCGGACAGTGTTGTAATTCCTATCGATCTTTCGAAAATTAATAAGCTATCTGCAAACCCAACTAGCCATGCCGTTACAGGAATCTGGAAGGATAATAAAGACACTAAAATTGCGATCGTCCAATACGGGACCAATACTTTTAAAGCGCTGAAGGTCTCCTCCACCAATGATACTTTCCCACAGGGCTTTGTTTACTTCACTTTGACCGATAAAGGAGATATTTTCTCTGCGTCACTTTATAATAGAAAAATAAATATTGATATACCTGCACAGAAGATAGGTAGTTTACTGAAAATATGGAACATGCAACTTTGGGTTAAAGAGGGCACGGAATTAACTCCGCTGGAATCCGAAGAATTGGAAAGTTGGAAAGATGATAAAAATGGACTGATGTTTAAAAAGATCAACAATGATTTTACCTATCTGAAAATTCCTACGTTCGAAAACAACGATGAAAAAATTAGCCGAATCGTCACGGAAAATGATTCTATAATAAAAAGTACGCGTTTTTTAATTATTGATCTGCGGGGTAATGGCGGCGGAAGTTCAGGCTGGACTAGCCTGATCCCGTATATTGCTACTGCTCCGATACATCAGGGAGGGTCCTATCTTCGCATATCTAAAGAAAATTCTAATAGAAAAATGTCCGACCTCGATGCGTTCGTCAACAATCCGATACCAGAAGGCTATAAAAAATACTTTCCTCCAGAAACATTGAAAGCGTATCGGGAAGCATATCGTGAGCTCTCTATCACAAAAAAACAATTCTTATATATGCCGAGCGTGAGCTTTCCCTTGGATTCCATCCTTCCAATCCCTGAGAAAGTGGCACTAGTTTTTGATGAGCTTGCTGGCAGTTCCACTGAATTTTTCATCAATCTTAGCAAACAAAGCGATAAAGTTTTTACATATGGGCATAATTCAGTTGGAATGATGGATTATGTCGGTATGTCGATCCCTACCAAGCTACCTTTTGAAGGTTTTATGCTATACATCCCCCCGGAAAAATCTAGTTGGACTGACACAAGGCCTATTGACAGGATAGGGTTTAGCCCGCACGTCAAGTTAAAGGATCAACAAGAAGAATGGATTGAACGTATCATGTTGGATCTTCCCCATAGAAAATTGTTAAAATGACTCCGGAGTGTTGTTGAGAAAACTCAAATCTCGAAAACAACGGCTTTACGAGATAGCACCGGTAGGCACTGCAGATTTTACTCATATATTGGTTAGTTCCACTCAATAAAAGTTCTAGAGTTGTAGCCTAATGGTCCTGCCGGGTGGCTTATCGCTTCATTTTGTTTGCTATACTAACTTCTAGATGTGTTATACTTTTATCTTTAACTCTAGGTTGTTCGTTTTGACTAATTTTTCAACAGTATTTAGAATTCACAACTGAAATTAAATTCTTTGAGGCACGCTATGGACAGCAAATCGAGAAATAGAAAGTGTGCAAAGGAACTTCTTTTTAGAACCTGCTTTGTACGTTTTTCTCCTTAGCGATGGAAGCGGATTCATATTATCGCACAATAGAAGTGCCAATAAAGTCAGCATTCAGGAATAAGCATCGGCGAAGATGCCACCTATCTTTTGTCCCTGATTATCCGTTAATGAAAAGATGCAATATTGGGGGATATTAGAGCAAAAAAATAGCAGATAAACACGGATGCCTTCTGCTACATATCGGTCGTATCAAGACCGACTCTCTTTCTTCAAGTTTATGCCACGCGAACGTTTACCGCGTTCACGCCTTTTTTGCCGTCCTCTAGGTCAAATGTCACATTGTCGTTCTCACGAACATCATTAATTAAACCTGTTGAATGTACGAAGACATCCTGACCACCACCTGCTGGTGTGATAAAACCGAAACCCTTGGTAACGTTAAAGAATTTTACTGTTCCTTCTTGCATTGTATTATTGTATTTGATTATAAGTATTTTCAATTTCGGCCTACGCCATTATTATGTTGATGTTGACACCATCATAATGATAAATCCATTTGATTGCAAGAAATGATGTTTGTATTTTGTGTGGCTTGAAATCGTCCAAGTTCAAAAACGTACTGCACCTGTTATATTGACAACAAAATTAGCAGCTGAAAAAGCGAGAACTGAGAGAGAAGAGTAACCTTAACGTTTCAGAAAAGCATCGGCAGAGCCAGATCATAGAAACAAATATATGTAATCCCTTCTAAATAAACGAATTTTATTTTTTCTAAAGGTAAATTTCGCCAGATGGGTACTTTGAAAAATTGAGATAATCGCGAACGTGGATAAGCTTCTGATAACCGATACATCTGATCAGAATGCCTGCCAAAAGAAGTTCAGCCTCCGAGTTCATCAGTAGACTTTGTTCCTTTTCGTTGTTGAAGCGAACTATTCAACTAAATGTGGTTTAAGTGTTATCAAAAAGCGGACGTCACGCAACATAAGACTCCGCATTATAACAGATTTTGTTTATAGAGATAGCCTTCGTTAATACGCAATAATGCTTTAAGCATCCTGTCCATATTTTTGATTTGCTTCTTATCCAGGACGCTGTATTTCTTTCGAAGACTCTCATAGGAAAGGTGATCCTGATTGTTCGTCCTAAAATGAAAATGGATAAAATTAACTGCTTGTCCAAGATCGTCCTCGGCGTTTAGGATGCCAGCCTCGCGTACCAACCGTAAAAACAGCAGTATTTCACGAGAAGTGATATGAAGTAAACAAGGATTTTCTCGGGGAAAATATAATCGTTGAAAATCGGCAATAGTTTGTTTGAAATGCAATATCTGATCCTTGAGAAATTGATCATGGACATCCTTTTCTGTGATGACATGAATGTTATGCTTTTGTAGCGAATACCGATTTTGCGCGATTTCATATAGGTTCTGCATGGAACTGTTTATATCCCCGAATAACTCTAAAAGAAGCACGCTACATTCTAGAACGAAATCTGAATACTCCGTGATTTCCTTATTCTTAAGATCTACAGAGTCAATCTTTCGCCTTAAAAGGCGAAATCTATTGTAGTAATTAGAAACCATTGACCCTTCTCTTTATTTTGTCTGCGAAAAATTCCCTCACCGCGGCTTCGTAATTCGTCCCTATAGGAATCTGCTCTGTCGGCTTACAGCTTTTTAATAATATTAGTTTGCTGGCTACCTTATCATACTTCCAAATTCGTCCTTTTGCGAGCAAAAAAGATCTGTGCACGCGTATAAAATAATCCGACGGAAGGAGAATTTCGATATCTCGTAGCGTAGACAATACCTCCGTTACCTCGCCGGCATGGTGAAACACTAATGCCGTTTTATCATTCCCTTGTATATAATCAATTTCGCAGAGGGGTATGAGCACTAAAAGCCCGCTCACTTTCTCTTTGAAAGGAATTTGTTCTTCTGGATCATACTTTGGTATGGCATAGCCTTTACCGGCCCACTCTCCAAAATTCAATCTTTCCAGAGCTCTTGCTACAGCAAGATGAAACTTCTCTTTGCTGATTGGTTTTTGTAGATAATAACTCACATCTAACTCCGATAACTGTGGCCCATAGTTCGGATCACCAGAACAGCATATGATCTGTACTTTATCGCCGACTGCCCTGATTAGGTCTAAACCTGATAGCTCTGGCATATGCAAATCGACAAAGGCTAATTGGACGTTCAACGTCTTGATCATTTCTAGCCCCTTATCAGGATTCGTTGTAAAACCTGCAGGAATTAATTCGGGAATTTCTCGAATCATTCGGCGCAACACTTCAATTGCCGACTGATCATCATCTATTACTACACATTTTATTCTTTTCATTTCTCGTTTATTTCAAGTTCAACATAAAACTTTTCATCTTCGGTTATCGATACTTCAAAACGATGCTCCCCAGGAAAGGCTAGATCTAAGCGCTTGCGTATGTTCTCAATACCCAATCTTGTAGACGTCAACGTATCCTGCGACTTATTGATCCGGTTAGAGCATGTGAATAAGATCCGGCTATCGTCTACTTGAAGCCTTGCTACCACAGCGTTGTCGGGTCCTTTGAAGGCTCCATGTTTAAAAACGTTCTGCATAATACTTATTAATGCCCCAGGTATTATTCGAGGGCCCATGGGGCTTCCCTCAACCTGGAAATCAACAATACTGTCAGGAAATCGTGAGCGCACGGTAGCCAAATATTTCTCTAAATAATTGAGCTCAAGATCTATTGGGACGGTTTTTGTCACGTTTCCTGCCGTTTTCAGTTTATATACCATCAATTCGGCTAATTGCGCTACCCTATCACCAACCTCGGGCCTTCCCTGTTCACATTCGTTCCTTATTTCATTCAATTCCGTTGACAAAAAATGGGGAGTCACTTCCATTGACAAGGAGGCAAACTCCATATCTTTACGAGCGAGTTCCTCTCGCAACCTATTCTTTTCCGCTTCGTTAAGCATTTTCTCTTTATATCTGCTTACTATAAAAAAAGCCATGGCTCCGACGAAAGCAAATATGCCAACCGATTTATCCAGCAATTTGATAAACAACACGTTGGCTGACGAGGCGGGCTCGATTGCGGACTTGTTCGGCGCAAAAGAAGGAAAGATGACTACCGCAGTATATAGAAAGGCTACATAAACAATCAGCATCACGGGTAGCAGCAAAAATTGAAGCCATTTTAAGGGAGCTTTCATCAAAATGACATAGACGATGAATAATCCAAAATTCACGAAGAAAACGAGTATCAAGAAACCATAAAGCGTCGCTAAAAACGAACCTTCGGGTCTCAATTCACTGTTGACAAAAACCATCAGTAAGAAATAAATCGGCCAAAAAATAAATTGGATAGAACTGCTCGTTTTGAAAAAATAATTGATAGTCATGCGGTAAAAGTTTAGGTGTATCGCAAGCTAATATAACAATTTTCTCCATTTCAATTGAAATATCTATATACCCCAATGATTCAGAAGAATCTCAAAATCAGACTCATTCAAGGGAAATATCTCGTAATTTGCTTTCTTAAGCAAATAACTTGTGCGCTGAATCTTTATCAAGGAATATTCTCCGTATTCCGGCACTTCTCGGGGATCTATCTCTCGGTTAATCGGAGCGCGCCCTTTTAGGAAATAATGAAGGAGCGACCAATTTGTCCACTGTTCGGGCCAATGCACAACATAGGTAGACAAAAATGAAAAAGCTCGGGTCATAGCATACCTGCTATACTCTTCCTTTTCAGAAAACTGATCTGGATAAATCGTTTCACCCATTAAGATCTGAACTTTATTTGTCCGGCGTAGTGCTAAGACCGGATAAATTGGGACTTTAAAATAATGTGAGAGGATCGCCGCACCCTTGGGTACAAATATTCGTTGCCCCAGAAATGACACACACGTCAATTGTCTTTCCATTCCTTGTTTTAGCCCTTGTATTCCATCCACATAGATGATCATCGTAAAGCCCTTTTCGATCAAGCGATACATCTCTCGTAATGAACCGGCTGACTCGGCATTTAACAACACAAATCTACCCGCCGAAACGGCTTGATCAAGCCGTTCCATCATTTTAGGGTATCGATCACGCCATGAGCTGTATACATCAGCCCCAACGAGTAAAGCGAAGCGACTTTGTGCATTTATAAGAATACTATTAATCAATTGATAAACGCCAAAATGATAGGTACAGATAATGCCGTTTTGGTTTGTAATTTTATCCAACACCTCCCCCATCCCCTCGACAGGCAACGGATACTCGTCATCGAAGAATGCGGAATCTAACCCATGTAGCCACTGATTCAGCTTAAAGTC
>NZ_JABMCQ010000112.1 GCF_013179575.1 Sphingobacterium shayense
AATTTTTTTCTTAGCATGATCTCCACATTTTTTACTTTTTTTTTAGGTTTTAACAATTTTTAACAAGATTCTTCGTTAAGCCATATTTCTTTCGGATCCAATAATAAATTCCCGTACATTTGCACCATATTTTTTTTTAAATGAAAACGATTAAGCATAGTGATACACAACGATTAAGCTTTGCAGGGTTATTAATAAGCTTAGGTATCATCTTCGGCGACATCGGCACCTCGCCGTTATATGTCGTTAAAGCTATTTTTAATAAAGGAATTATCGAAGAAGACTTAATTCTAGGTAGCCTCTCCTGTGTCTTTTGGACATTAACATTACAAACTACAGTCAAATATGTTTGGGTTACCTTAAATGCTGATAACAAAGGCGAAGGTGGTATACTTTCTTTGTATTCTCTGGTTCGACGAAAAGCAAAATGGCTTATCATTCCAGCAATTATTGGGGCGAGCACACTGCTAGCAGATGGAATGATTACGCCCGCGATAACAATTTCATCTGCTATAGAAGGATTAGCGATCCATTACCCGGAAGTGCCTACGGTACCAATTGTAGTATTCATTATAAGTATTCTATTTGCTATACAACGTTTTGGCACTTCAATAGTAGGCCGAATATTCGGTCCACTGATGTTTATTTGGTTTAGTACAATTGGGGTACTTGGATTTGTTTACGTTATGCAAACCCCTGAGATTTTCGCAGCGTTAAACCCCTATTATGCGATTTCAACCTTGATTAATTATCCGAACGCATTATTCTTTATTGGTGCAATTTTCCTATGTACAACAGGTGCGGAAGCGTTGTATTCTGATATGGGACATTGTGGGAAAACGAATATTCGAGTAAGTTGGGTTTTCGTGAAATTAATGCTAATTCTAAATTATTTTGGTCAAGGTGTTTGGTTACTTCAACACGCTGGACAACCGATGGGTGATATCAATCCATTCTATGCCATTATGCCTGATGGCTTTGTCGTCTACGGCGTCGCAATCGCGACTTTGGCCGCGGTGGTTGCTAGTCAAGCAATGATCACAGGGTCTTATACACTAATCTCTGAAGCAGTACGTTTAAACATTTGGCCCAAAGTGGCTATTCGCTACCCTAGCGACCACAAGGGACAACTCTATGTGCCTTCAATAAATTTGTTATTGTACGTAGGATGTATGTTAATCATTGCAGTATTCCAAGAATCCTCAAATATGGAGGCCGCTTATGGACTTGCCATCAATGTGACTTTCATTATGACGACGATTTTAATGTGCAAATTCTTGTTACGTATACAAATAAACAAGATTGCGATTTTGATCTTCGCTATAGCTTACTTTAGCATTGAATTCACTTTTTTAGCTGGTAATTTTGTAAAGATTACGCACGGAGGGTGGTTAACGTTGCTGTTAGCATGTACACTTTTCATTGCAATGTTTTCATGGTACGGAGCTAGAAAAATAAAAAATAGCTTTGTTCGCTTCGTGGATATTAGAAAATACTACCCGATCATTTCAGAGCTTAGTGAGGATAAATCGGTACCACTTTTTGCTTCTCACCTTGTTTATCTCACTAGCGCAAACAATAACAACGAAATCGAGCATAAGATCATTTACTCAATGATCAATAAAAAACCAAAGCGAGCAGATGTTTATTGGCTTGTACATGTTGATGTAATGGATAACCCACATACACGAGAATACGTCGTTAAGAAATTAATTCCAAACAAGTTAATCCGCATTGATTTTAAACTTGGGTTCCGAGAAGAGCAACAAATTAGCTTATTGTTCCGCAAAGTCGTAGAAGACATGGTCGAAAAAGGTGAAATAAATATTACAAGTAACTATAATACCCTAAAAAAACATGGTATTCCTGGCGATTTTAATTTCGTAATCTTGGAGAAAATAATTTCAAAAACCAACGATCTAAAGTGGCATCAAAAAGTAATTATCGAAATCTACAAAACATTAAAAAAATTCAGCTTATCGGAAGAACGAGGATTTGGTTTAGATAGTAGCTTTGTTACCGTAGAAAGGGTTCCTTTGAATATTCCAAACACCAAAGAGGTCAAATTAACACGATTGAATTAGCCCTAATTGGATTACTGTGTAACCATTAGGTGTGTCAATTCACTGACTACATGATTACACATACCTTCGGCCGTAAATAACTATTAACAACCTAGTTACATCCTTTCATCGAGGACACCGACTGATCAATAAGGAAACAGAGCAAGTAAATCTTCCTATTTATTTAGCTTAGAATGTTTATATCCATACGCAAAATAAAATACTAGTCCGATTAATAACCACGCAATAAAGATGATCCAGTTGCTAGCCCCTAGCTCACTCATTAGATAAAGATTGATTAATATTCCAATGACAGGTAGTAAAGAAAAATTGTACTTATAACCCATAATAGCTAATACGATCCAAACTAGCCAAAATATTATCACGAGCGATTTATGTTCGAAAATCTCTATCGAGGACATATGCTTCCAATTTTCCACTATCTCATTAGCATATCCCAATACAACTGCCCAAGCAACAATAAAGCCGATACCAATTAAATATTTACCATTTATATAAGGCACACGAAATTTTGATCGCGACGATAACCCCGAATGATCCATATATAAAACTCCTGCACAAACCAAGATGAAGGCAAAAAAAGTACCTACACTCGTTAAATCAACAAAAAAATCCATTTTGAAGAAAAGAGACGGAATAGCTACAACGATTCCAGTGACAATTGTCGCGTAAGACGGTGTTTTGTACTTTGGATGAATGCGTGCAAAACGCTTTGACAGCAATCCATCCCTACTCATGGTCATCCATATTCTAGGCTGCGCTAATTGATAAACAAGCAAAGCACTGGTAATAGCGATAACTGATGTTACAGAAACGATGCCAGCCATACTATCATATCCAACGTATTTAAATACAAACGAAAGTGGATCTTTTACATTAAGTTCCGTATAGTTAACCATTCCAGTCAGCACGATCGTGATGGCGACATACAGCACGGTGCAAATTATTAAACATAATATCATTGCACGTGGAAGATCCCTTTGGGGGTTCTTACATTCTTCCGCAGTCGTAGATATTGAATCAAAACCAATAAAAGCAAAAAAAACGGCTGCAACTGATCCCATGACGCCATGCAGTCCGTTAGGCGCGAACGGTGTCCAGTTTTCAGGTCTCACAAAGAATAATCCACCAATGAGGACAAGTACAATTATTCCTACTTTTATGGCAACCATAATGTTACTCGCTCGTTGGGATTCTTTAATACCAATGAAGACAAGCCAGGTTACAAAAACTGTGATAAGTCCAGCTGGTAAATCGAATATGATGGGAACTCCACCAATCACTGGGGCAGACAGGTAAGCTTCTAAATTAGCCTGCTCAGCAATTGAAAGAGCTGCGGCACCTTGGCTTAAAAACTTGTCGTGCGCCTCCACAGCATATGCAGGAGCCATCGTTAACCAACCCGGTATATGAAAGCCGAATCCTTCCAACATGGACACAAAATATTGCGACCATGAAATAGCTACGACCATATTTGATACAGCATATTCCAATACCAGCGCCCACCCTATTATCCATGCAAAGAGTTCACCAAAGGCAACATAGGCATATGTATAAGCGCTTCCAGACACAGGTACCGTGCTCGCAAATTGCGCATAAGCAAGCGCGGTAAAGACACAAGCAAAGGCTACAAACACGAATAATAACGATATTGCGGGTCCCCCTTCGTAACTCGCTAAGCCAATGGTGCTGAATATACCTGCTCCAACAATAGCAGCTATTCCCAATGATACTAAATCACGAACCCCCAGCACTTTTGCTAAACCAGTACTTTCCTTTGAATCAAGTAAAATTTGATCTACACTCTTCTTTCTGAAAAGTTTATTAATCATAAACAAAATGTTAACAGCATTAATTTGTCCACAAAAATGGTAAAAAATAAAACGATTTAAACTATTTTGCGTTGTATTTCATGAAAGATATCAATATAATTGGTTAAATACGCGTCTTTATAATCTACAAGACATTGTGTTAAATTGACCAGGTCTCGATCCGTCGCTTCAAAATTCCATAGTCGCTTGCAAATATTAAATAGCGCGTAAGACAGGTTAGATACGTCTTTATATTCAAGAATATAGCGCGAGCGCAGGAATCCCTCATAAAAAGAAAAAAAACGTTCCAGATCGATCTCCCCTATTGTATTTAAATAACGCTCAATTATAGGTCTATTGACTTGCTCGAGGTGTTCGTATAATCTCACGGGATTCACCTGCTCATTTTCAATCAACAAATGATCTAACAATAACTCAATCGCAATATGCGCTAAAAAAGAGGCTCGAATAGGTAGATGCTCCACGACGGGTACTAACATTTTACGAAAAACATGACAATGGTCAAGAAAATAAATTGATGAGTGAAAAATCTTATCTACTTCCACATGACGATACCATCCTTCGGAAATCCACATAGTTTTTGGGTGTGCGAATAGGCTTTCCTCAAATTGTTGAGGATGAAAACCGTATCTTTTATCGACGTTCTTTAATAAATCAGGCAGAATTGCACCTAAGATTCTTTCTGATTCAGGAGCATAGCGTTCGAAATAATAGTGTGCGAGAAAATTCAACGTTCAACTTGTAGTTATATTTATCGAAAGATACGGCTTAATATTTTATCTTTGCTACCTAAAGTAAAAAATCGTAAACATAAAAAGATGAGCTTTGTAGAAGAACTACGCTGGAGGGGCATGTTACAAGATATAATGCCGGGCACTGAAGAATTACTAAACAAAGAAAAAATCTCAGGCTATATCGGTTTCGATCCCACCGGCGATTCACTCCACGTGGGGCACCTTACTCAGATAATGACGTTAATCCATTTTCAAAATGCTGGGCACAAACCTGTAGCTTTAGTAGGTGGCGCGACTGGGATGATCGGGGATCCTTCTTTTAAATCCGCAGAACGGAACTTATTAGATGAACAAACCTTGCAACACAATGTCGATTGTTTAAAGCAGCAGCTTGCTAAATTCTTAAACTTTGGAGACGGACCCTATGATGCAAAAATGGTCAACAATTATGATTGGTTCAAGGATTTTAAATTTTTGGATTTCATTCGTGATGTCGGAAAACTAATCACTGTCAATTACATGATGGCTAAAGATTCCGTAAAGAAACGCTTAGACGGTGAGAACGGATTATCCTTTACTGAATTCTCCTATCAGTTGATTCAGGGTTACGATTTCTATTATTTGTGGAAACACCACAATTGTAAACTACAAATGGGTGGATCAGACCAATGGGGAAATATAATCACTGGAAGTGAAATGATTCGTCGTCAAGATCAAGGCACTGCTTATGCGATAACTACGCAGCTAATAAAAAAGACCGACGGACAAAAGTTCGGTAAAACTGAATCAGGAGCAATATGGCTTGACCCAAAAAAAACTTCGCCATACAAATACTACCAGTTTTGGTTAAACACCTCTGACGATGATGCCAAAAATTGGATCAATATATTCACCTTAAAATCTGAAGAAGAAATACGGGCCATCATAGCGGAGCATGACGCAGCGCCGCACACAAGAGCTGTACAAAAAGCGCTAGCTAAGGATATTACTATCCGTACGCATTCCGAGCAAGACTACGAAACGGCTATAAAAACATCTGAATTTTTATTTGGCAATGGATCATTAGAATTTTTAAACGATTTAGATCACCATGTCGTATTAGACGTTTTTGATGGCGTACCACAGTTTGACATTGACAAATCTATCTTATCGTCTGGAATCAATATATTAGACTTATTAGCGGTCAATACTTCGGTATTCCCTTCTAAAGGAGAAGCGAAAAAAATGATTCAGGGTGGAGGTGTATCTCTTAATAAAGAAAAAATAAACAACATTGAGTTGATGATCGATCAAGGCAACCTGATCAACGAAAAATATATCATCGCGCAACGCGGTAAGAAAAACTACTTCCTGATTGTTGCGAAATAAGCATATTTTCGGTGAGTAGTTCGTTCCTACTCATCGAAAATTATCGATTGCAGGTACAGGCAAGATTATATAATCCACATTTATCCCTTGCACTGCCTTACTTATTTTTGTACAAAATCCATAACGCTATCATAAATTAAACTTAAAGGAGCAGAAAACGACCTGCAAATAACGCTATCCTTGTTGGAACACATTTGGACTTTCAAAGAACGACAATTCATCGATGAACAGCATATAACAGTATTAATGCGCGAATCGACGGAAACGGCCATTTTATCGAAACGACGCGTCGCTCAACTAGACAATTAAAAGGTTTCCAACTCCATCGGCGAAGGAAAGGACTAAATACCACAGTAATATCTTCTTTTAAATCAAATACAGTCCGTCAACGAAACTCCTACTACAATGACGCCTGCTCTCCTATTGAAATAAATCTGTTTTATCCGAAATTTATCAATTTAAGGAGCGCTTTCGTAGTTAAACTCGTTATTTCTGATACAAAATAACCTGTCACCAGTTTGAAATACTGGCTTTTGCGAGCTTTCCTCGTTTTGCAAGTTTCCTTACCAAAATTGTAGCCGATTAATCGCGCTTTTTTTTTAAGTTTGTAGCTAGGAGAAATATATATTTTTCATGTCGAACAAAGGAAATTCATTTAAAAATACTAGTGGAACATCGAGTGTAAAGAAAACACCTCGAGTCGCCCGAACAGTAACATATAGTAAAAAACCTCGTTTAAAATCATTCGACGGTATCAACTTTAGTGAGGGACAACGAAAAGCTTTAAAGATCTTGGGAATATTTTTGTTGTTTGTTTCATTCATACTTGCAGTTGCATTTGTTTCTTATCTTTTTACTTGGAAAGAAGATCAAAGCTATATCGCAAGAGCAAATGGAGGATGGTCTTCATTATTTAATTCCACAGAAGAAATTACAGATGAATCAATCGAGTTACCAGTCGTTGAGAACAAGCTCGGTAAACTAGGAGCACTATTAGCAAATCAATTTATTTTTGAATGGTTTGGTGTATCTTCCTTTCTTTTTGTACTTATGTTCTTTATTATTGGTTATAAATTTCTATATAAAAAATCCTTACTCCCTGTCTGGAAGACTCTCATTTATTCAATCGTCGGAATCGTATTCCTATCCATAACATTTGGATATCTCCAAGACTTCATCACAGATTCACCGCACATATTGGAAGGTAAATTTGGTTATTGGACGAACAAACTTTTGACGGCACAAATCGGAACAACGGGAATCGCTGCTTTATTAATATTCGCCTACCTTACTGTATTGATTTTAGTTTACAACCTTGATTTAAAATGGACTTGGACATCAAGAACGATTATCAGTGAGGAAGAATTAGAAGATAAAAATGAGGACAATTTAGAAACGTTCAATAAAAAAGAGGTTCAACAAAATAATTTAAATAAGAATTTCGCTAATAATATAACGAAAGTAGAGGACGAGCCTGTCGAGGAATTATCAACCTACTCGCCACCCTCGACATATCAAGCCTCCCAACCAGAAAACGTTATCAGACCTAATACGACCTTTGACCTTGAGGTTGAAGTTGAACAAAATAACCCCGCCGAAGAATCTGCTTCTCACGATGTGATCCCGTTAACTGTTGACAATGCATTTCCACCCGAGGATGTTGGAGATACCAATGGTCCAAGCTTGAGTGTTGAAAAAACGGTGGAAGAAAAAGCAATTACTTCTGACGACCTCGTTGCACAATTTGGTGAGTACGATCCTAAATTAGATCTATCGGGCTACCAGTATCCGACTCTAGATCTGCTGAAAGACTACGGAGCTGGAAAAATAACGATAAACCAACAGGAATTAGAGATCAACAAGAATAGGATTGTTGATACGCTTCGCCATTATAATATTGAAATTGAACACATTAAAGCTACAATCGGCCCCACTGTAACTTTATACGAAATCATTCCGAAGCCGGGTGTCCGAATCTCCAAAATAAAAAACCTGGAGGACGATATTGCGTTAAGCCTAGCAGCCCTAGGTATTCGTATAATCGCGCCAATGCCTGGGAAAGGAACGATAGGTATTGAGGTGCCAAATAGCTCTCCCGAAATGGTTTCAATGCGATCAGTGTTAGCAACGGAAAAATTCCAGAAAACTGACATGGATCTCCCGATCGCACTCGGGAGAACCATCTCCAATGAAGTTTATATTGCGGATCTCGCAAAAATGCCTCACCTTTTGGTTGCAGGTGCTACTGGACAAGGAAAGTCAGTAGGGATCAACGCTATTCTTACGTCTTTACTATATAAAAAGCATCCTGCTGAACTCAAATTTGTGATGGTGGATCCTAAGAAGGTCGAACTCTCATTATTCAAAACGATCGAAAGACATTTCCTCGCAAAACTTCCCAATGAAGAAGAAGCAATTATTACTGATACCAAAAAGGTTATTAATACGCTAAATTCGTTGTGTATCGAGATGGACCAACGATACGACTTACTAAAAAATGCTCACGTAAGGAATTTAAAAGAATATAATGTAAAATTTGTCAACCGCAGATTAAACCCTGAGGAAGGACATCGATTCTTACCTTTTATAGTCCTCGTAGTAGACGAATTTGCTGATCTGATGATGACGGCTGGTAAGGAAGTAGAAACACCAATTGCACGTTTAGCGCAGCTCGCTCGCGCAGTTGGAATTCACCTTGTGATAGCGACACAAAGACCGTCGGTAAACATTATCACCGGAACAATTAAGGCTAACTTCCCTGCCCGTTTAGCATTTAGGGTATTGTCGAAAATAGATTCTCGAACAATTTTAGACACCGGGGGCGCAGATCAGTTAATTGGACGCGGTGATATGTTGTTGGCAACAGGAAGTGACCTTATACGTATCCAATGTGCCTTTGTTGACACCCCGGAAGTTGACAGAATTTCCGATTTTATCGGTAGCCAACGTGGGTATCCTTCGGCGTTCTTGTTGCCTGAATACGTCGATGAAAATGGAGAAGGGACCGGTAGTGCAGATTTCGATTTAGAAGATCGTGACCAACTGTTTGAAGACGCTGCTAGACTAATTGTCATGCATCAACAAGGCTCGACATCGTTGATACAACGAAAAATGAAACTAGGCTACAACCGAGCTGGGCGAATTATCGACCAGCTGGAGGCCGCAGGAATCGTCGGACCATTCGAAGGAAGTAAGGCACGGGAAGTACTGTATCCGGATGAATACTCATTGGAACAATATTTGGACACGTTAAGAAAAAAAGAGTAAGATGAAAAAAAATGTGTTAGTAATGATTGTCTCATTTATTTGGACAACGATAACTGTCTTCGGCCAGGTGGATCAATCTGCTAAGAATATACTAGATCAAGTATCGAAAAAATACGACGCATATAAAACCATTCAATCAGAATTTAGTTTTTCCTCTACACAAAATACCGGCGAACACTATTCTGACAAAGGCACATTATATCTGAATAAACCGAAGTCCCAATACCGTATACATTTAAGTAGCCACGATCTTTTAAGTGATGGTATATCAAATTGGTCTGTCCTCCATGAAGAGAAAGAAGTTCAGATATCTCCCGCAGATCAAGCATCGACAAGTATCGGGCCCAATAATATCTTTACTTTTTATAAAACTGGATATAACTATGTATTAGGGAAGAATGAGCCAGTCAACGGCGATTCCCTAAAAGTGATCGAACTGACCCCTAAAGATCAGCGAACAAACTACACCAAAATAAAACTTCGTATAAATGAAAACAACCATATTCACGATCTCCTGATCTTCGATAAGTCGGGAGCACAGTTTAAATACGTAATTAAAACACTATATGTGAATAATAAAATCCCTTCAACTAAATTCGTGTTTGACAAATCGAAATATCCTTCGTACGAAATTGTCGATCTTCGTTAACTAGATTTTAGAATCAGCAATGGCCAAAACGACGCTTAAAAGTTTAGCACAAGGTTTAAATATGTCAGTATCGACGGTATCGAAGGCTCTTAACGATAGTTACGAAATTAGCGCTGCAACAAAGAATAAGGTCCGCGAATATGCCCAATTGCACAACTATCAGCCTAATGTTCTAGCACAGTTTCTTAAAACTGGTAAATCGCAAACCATCGGTGTTGTACTTCCAAAAATGAGCACTTCGTTTGATTCTCAAATCATCGAAGGAATGCAAACCATTGCTGCTGCCCATAACTACAGAATTGTAATTATGAATAGCATGGAGGATGAAAAATCTGAAGAGATCGCATTAAAATCTATGATGAATAAAAGTGTTGATGGTCTGCTGTTCTGCCCGATTCACGAGAATTCGAACCTCGAATTAGCAAAACAAATTATAAAAACAACGCCGATCGTTATATTTGATAGGACTAACTATCCGTTGGAAACGCATAAAGTTGGGGTATTAAATACAGAAGGGACATTCAATGCCTGCAAACACTTAATCGATATTGGCAGAAAAAAAATAGCGATATTTTGTGGCGCTGACCAAGGAATTACACAGCAACGTTTAAACGGTTATTACAAAGCCTTAGAGCAGAATAAACTTCCTAAAGATCCAGAGTATAAGGTATTTTGTAACGTTAAGAGTATTGATGAGTTACATATTGACTTAGAAAACCACCTGTCAAGGTTGTTTAATTTGCCAAATCCGCCCGATGCAATAATCGGAGTAACGGACACGATAACGACACACCTATTGGGAATTTTAGCTAAACTTTCCATCCGAGTACCAGAAACGATTGCTGTGATAGGATTCGCGAACACGGAACTTGCATTCTCTTTAAATCCTTCTTTGAGCGCGATTCGACAGCCCACCAAAGAAATCGGGGAATTATCCGTTCGCAAATTAATTGAAACAATAAACAAAAAGAATCGGAGTCAAATAGAATGGGAAGACATTAAACTCCCCACTACAATTCAGCTCCGACGCTCAACTTTGGGCTAACTTAAATTTCTAACTATCCCCAACTCTAACCCGCGTAATTCCGCCAGACCCCGCAATCGTCCAATTGCCGAATAACCAGGATTCGTAACCTTCTTTAGGTCGTCAAGCATTTGGTGTCCGTGATCCGGACGAAATGGGATAGGTTCTTTTCGTTGTTGGTTTTCAGCAATAACCTCTTTCATCACTGCATACATATCAACGTTTCCTTCAAGATGATTGGCCTCAAAGAAATTTCCTATTTCATCTCGTTGAACGTTTCTTAAATGTATAAAATTCACACGTGAAGCAACACTTTTAAATATTTCCACCAGATCATTATCAGGGCCTGCGCCAAGTGATCCAGTACAAAAACAAATTCCGTTAAAGGGCTTATTTACACTATTTATTATAAATTGAAAATCATTGATAGTGCTCGCGATGCGCGGTAATCCTAAAATCGGATACGGTGGATCATCAGGGTGGATAGTCATCTTAATTCCTAACTCTTCACATACGTCTGCAATCTCAGTAAGAAAATACACAAGGTTCTCACGAAGTCCATCGAACCCTATTTTATCGTAGATTTCAATACTACGGCGAAGGTCATCTAAGGAAGGATCTTTCTCTCCAGGGATACCCATTAAAACATTTCCCTGCAGAAAAACCTTGTGGTCTTCTGTATACGTGTTATAGCGGGTCCTCGCTTGCTCGACTAAAGACGGTGCATATGACATTGATGCGTCCGGACGTTGAAGAATATAAATATCGAAAACCGCTAAATCTACCCAATCAAAGTACAAAGCTTTTGACCCGTCCTCCATTTCTAAATCTAACTGTGTTCTAGTCCAGTCAAGAACAGGCATAAAATTATAACAAACCGTTGTTATACCGCAGGAAGCAAGATTTTTTAGAGTCTGTTTGTAGTTATCCAGATAGTAATCTACTTCATCGGACCGTGTTTTAATTGCTTCATGGATAGTCACACTCTCAACGACAGACCAGTCCAATCCCGCCTGCTCAATCTGCCGCTTACGCTCTAATATATCCTCCAATGGCCAAACATCCCCATGGGCAATATGGTGTAGAGCTGAAACAATTGCCGTAGCACCCGCTTGCTTTATATCTTGTAGAGAGACCGGGTCGTTAGGACCGTACCATCTCCATGCTTGTTGTAAGAATTTTCTTTCCATCATAAATAGTTATACACCACACCAAGAGTTAAAACCGCCATCAACAAATATCGTTTCACCAGAAACGAAACCAGACGCATCGCTTAACAAATAAATAAGCGTGCCTTCTAATTCGGACGGATCACCCAATCTTTGATATGGAGTATTACGAACGAATTTATTCGCACGATCGGTATAACTACCATCCTGATTGGTTAGCAACGTTCTATTTTGTTCAGTCAAAAACACGCCAGGTGCAATTGCATTGACTCGAATCTTATCGCTATGACGTAAAGCCAATTCAGATGCCATCCATTTGGTAAACCCATCAACACCGTGTTTCGCGACAGTATACCCAAGTACGCGTGTAATCGGTCGACTCGCCGCAAGAGAAGAAATGTTAATAATAGAGCCAACCCCTTTTTGTGCCATCACCTCACCAAAAATCATCGTCGGAATAATGGTTCCATATAGATTGAGTTCGATTGCTTTTATAGTATCTCCTATTTTGTTATCAAAGATGTCATCATCCGGCCCAATCGTGGCTCCGGGAATATTACCGCCAGCCGCGTTTACTAAGCCATCTATTGTTTCCCATTTTGCGACAATCTCTTCTTTTGCAAAACGTATAGAAGATTCATCCATCACATCAGCAACGATCGCTAGTCCTTGTCCTCCTAGACTCTCAACCAACGCAACGCGTTCTTCAGCGCGTTCTTTGTTTCTTCCGATAATACATACTTTAGCCCCCGCTTCTGCTAACGCTTTTACAAAAGACTTCCCAAGGACGCCAGTGCCACCGGTAACAACAATGACTTTACCTTGCAAAGAAAATTTTTCTAGAATACTCATAATAATTTTAATTCAGCTTATACTATTCAATAATACGCATTTTTTTAAGGATGTTCCGTATTTCAAATGGAAGAATCAACGATAACGATTGCGAAACCTATCAGTCGAAAATTGACACAAATCGAGTAGGAAGATAGGGATTATTTCCCTATCTGTCCTCTCACACCACCCGGCATACGGATCCGTACCAAGGCGGTTTGTTAGAATAACGTCGTTTGATGTGTTGTTCTCCAGTAATAATAGTCCGCAAATCCTTCGTAACCTAATTTAGTGAAATACGAGTTTGTCAGCGTTGTTTCGAGTATGGGGCTTGTCCCTGTTCGAGTGTAAGATTTACGAGTGTAGGTATGTTGGTAGGCAAGCCAGTGTTTAGCACCTAATTTCATTAGATTCCGGATTCGATTTCTGCCTGTCTTCCATTGTTTCCAAAGTAAAACGCGTAACCGCCTTCGGACTAATTTATCTAGCTCTATCATCACTTTCTTGTTCGTG
>NZ_JABMCQ010000113.1 GCF_013179575.1 Sphingobacterium shayense
GATAACATCCGTCTGAATAATAATTTATTGCAAAATATGTGCGAGGACATAAACGTAGTTATGGAGCCATTTTAAGACGTAGTAACACGCAAAATCATTAACAATTTTTTTATTTCTCCTTTACATTTAAGAAAACTAACCACACTATTTTTGCACTCCACTGCAGAGATACAGTAGTAACCGAGATAATATAGATAAGATTGCCCTCATTCAAAGGGTACCCTTCCGGATATTAAGCGTCTTCCGCTAAGAAATAGATATGATGAACGAAATGATACAGAGACTCTGCGAGGGCAATGAAGAAGCATTTAAAGCTTTCTTCTATCAGCATAAGGATGCTGTCTATAAATATGCCATTTTACACCTTCGCGATGCTGACGTTGCGGCAGACTTGGTTCAAGAGGTCTTCTTGAAATTCTGGAATCGGCTGAATTTGATGGATCCAAATCAGAACGTACGGTCGTATCTTTATACTATCGCTCGCCACCTGGTGTTCGAAGAACTAAGAAAGCGTATCCAATTTCAAAATTTCACGGCCTACGCCATCCACCAAACGGCTGATAGTGCCAATAACATTGAGGAAACCGTAGATTATAATGAATTGGAAAATCTATATCAAGAAGCGATTAATCATCTTCCAGAGCAGCGACAAAAGATTTTTCGGCTCAGTAAGCTTGAACATTTAAGCCTCGAGGAAATTGCTGTGCTGTTAAATATCTCCAAAAACACGGTTCGTGACCAGCTTGTTAAGGGCAATAAGTTTATCAGAGGATACATTGTCAGCCGCTCCTCTGTTCTCCCTTTGGCACTGATTTTCATTGATATTATATAATTTTTTTCTTTTCGGATCGTCTTTCCCCTTTAGCAGTTCGTATATACTATTAAACCGACTATATCGATGAATTCAGATAGATTGAGATTTTTATATGGTAAGTACCTTCAAGGGCAGTGCTCCTCAAGCGAAGTCGCGGAGATGAAGCGGTTTTTTGTGATGATGCGTAGTGCCGATGAGTTGTTAACTGTGGAAACGGTTGACGCTATAGTCGATAACGATATACAATTAAATTCCACGCGTTCTCAGGAGATTCTCAATCATGTTCTCGCATCGCGTTCGATAAAAAGTAAGGCAAGATTGCCTTTTTATTTCAAGTACGCCGTGGCGGCGAGTATTTTTATGGTGGGGTTCGTATGTTTTTATCTTTTTCGCCAACAGGCAGAAGATTGTGCAATATATCGAAATACAGGCCAAACTGTCCGGCGTGTCATTTTACCCGATCAATCTTCTGTTTATTTACAACCTAATGCAAGTATCACGCAGCTTAGTAATTTCTCTACGGATGAAACGCGCCTTGTAGAGCTAAAAGGAGATGCTTTCTTAGCGGTGCATAAAGATGATAAAAAGCCCTTTATTATTAATTCTCCCAAAGGATTAGTCATTCGGGTTCTAGGAACACGTTTTTATGCGAATTTTCGAACCTTGGATGAATCGGTGATCCTCACAGAAGGGTCTGTAGCGCTGAAAACTACACATGATAGTTTGGTTTTGAAGCCGCAAGAGATGGCGATATATTACGGCGGAACAGCCCGCCTGCAGCAACGCAAAGTGGATACCCTGCTGTTTAACGCTTGGGTAGACAATCAACTTTTTTTTAATGAAAAGGTATTATCCGAAGTTCTCATAAGACTGAATGATGTCTACCCTGAGGCAGGATTACGCGTTTCGTCGAAATTTTACGAACTAAACTTTACCGGATATCTTCCGACCAATGATCTCGATCGGGCCATACAGGTATTAGAAAGAACATTCGCAAACCACAATTTAACAATTATAGAAAAAGAATGAAAAAGCAATCGTTAATCATCGCCTTAGCTATAGCTCTCAGTATGGGTCTTCCCCATAAGGATGTTGCTATGGGCGCCTCTATTGATCTCCATCAAGACAGGAGCATTACAGAAGTACTAAAACAGGTTGAAACACGTTTTGGAATACGCTTCAATTATGAATCAGATGTTAAAAACCTAAAAATCAAAAACAACTTCAACATCAACTCGTTGAAGCGTTCTGAAATTGAAAAATTTTTAAAAGACGTTACATTGAACCAAATTAGCGTTGAGAAGATTGAAAACAACGCGTATGTTATTCGTCAAAGTAAATCCGTCGGGAATGCTAGAGGTGCGGGAAAAACCTCAGGTGTGCAACAGAAGCTCGCTCCACAGCAGGCATTGCAGGGAACGGTGGTAGATGCAAGCACGAATGAACCGATTATTAGCGCTACGGTGCGACTAAAGGCAGGTGACCGTTCGACACAAACTGATGCGCAAGGACGCTTCTTTTTTAAAAATGTTGGTCAACAGGCTGTTGTGAGCGTTTCCAGCATGGGGTATCATGAGGTAGAGCTTACTATAAGCGACAACCAAATTATCAAGTTAACAAAAGATAATCAGATGCTCGAAGAAGTTGTTATTACGGCGCTCGGGATTAAAAGAGAGCAAAAAGCCTTAGGTTATGCTGTTCAGGATATCAAGGGCGATCAACTTCAAAAAGTCAAGGGAGTCGATGTCGGTACAACATTAACCGGACGTATAGCTGGATTACGTGTATTTAATAGTACCGAGTTTAACAAAATGCCGTCTATTAGCCTCAGGGGAATGAGTCCGATTTTAGTTATTGACGGTGTATACTACGAAAATCTAAATCTACGCGACGTACCAGTTGACAACATCGAAAACATTTCCGTTTTAAAAGGTGCGACAGCGACTGCTTTATATGGAAGCATGGGAGCCGGAGGAGCCATCATGGTAACCACAAAGAAAGGACTTGATCAGAAAGGTGTTGAAATCACAGCCAGCACGAATAATATGTTTTTCTCGGGATATTTAGCACTGCCCGATGTCCAATCTTCGTATTCTGCGGGTTATGGAGGAAAGTATAACACGGACGACGAGGTCTGGGGGGATAAACTTGATATCGGCCGTGTATATGAACAGTGGAATCCGCTGACCAAACAGATGGAAGAGAGCGAACTAACTTCCAAAGGAAAGAATAACTTCAATAATTTTTTAGAACCAGGACTTATCTCTAATAACTCCGTTAGCTTTACCAACCAGGGGGAGAACGGGAGTATCCGAACGGCGATCAATCATATTTATAACAAAGGACAATACCCGAATACGAAGTTGAATATGACGAATATCTCCGTATCGGGTGAAACGAAAATATCGGAGAAAATAAGTCTGGAAAGTCGCTTTGGCTATAATAGACGCTATGCGCCAAATGATTTTGGTGCGGGCTATAACGCGCAAGGTTATATCTACAATATTTTAGTTTGGACTGGACCCGAATATGATCTTTCCCAGTATAAAGACTATTGGCTGGTAGAGAACGAACAACAAAACTGGCATTACCGCGCCTGGTATGATAATCCGTATTTGTCCGCATATGAGAAGCTGAGTTCAGAATTAGTAAATAAATTAAATGCTGCGGTAACCCTGAACTATAAAGTCAATGATTGGAGTAAAATCATGCTGCGCAGCGGTTACGATTATTACGGCAATACCCAACAGCAAACAAATCCTATGGGGATTTATGGCACGCGAGGAGGGTATACCGGTTATCATAACAAAGGAAAATACTGGACCAATAAGACAGACGGGTATGCAACGACCAATGATTTGATCTTTACGGCAAACAAATCGTTTTCTGACTTCACAATCGATGGGTTGGCCGGGGCCGCCATATTCTATCGGAGAGATAACGGGCTTGTCGCCTCGACAGTGAACGGCATATCGATTCCTGGGTTTTATTCCTTACGAAACTCGATTGACCCCATTTCGGCGACAGAAAGTAAAAATAAAGAGATGATCAATAGTATCTATGGGCGCTTATCGTTATCCTGGAAAAATGCGATTTTTATCGAAGCGACCGGGCGGAACGATTGGTCCTCGACGCTACCTGAAGAGAATAAATCGTTCTTTTATCCGTCGGTTTCAGGAAGTATTGTGATCTCGGATTTAATAAAGGACTATAAACCAAATTGGTTGTCACTTTTGAAAGTAAGAAGTTCTTGGGCAGTAACCAAGGCTGTTCCCACTCCATATGAAATAAGGCAATCATTTGCTGTCACCTCCAACGTCTGGGACGGTAAATCTACTGCAGCGTATCCGAACTCCATCAAAGATTTCTCTATTTCTCCAACACAGCGGGATATGACAGAGATTGGGGCAGATATCGCATTATTTGACAATAGACTATACGGAAACTATACCCGTTATTTTAGACGGCTGCACAACGTGACAACCTATGCGACGATTTCTTCTACCTCAGGATTTTCTTCTCGACTGATTAATACGAATGAGCAGACAATGACCAAGGGCCATGAGATTACGCTCGGTGGTACGGCGGTTAAAAAAGAAAAGTTCAAATGGGACATCGTCGGTAATCTTTCGCAAAATTTAACCTATTACCATAAGCTTGATCCCGAGTATTCTGCAGATGCGCTCTACGTGAAAGTGGGTGAACGAACCGACCACTATGTCACCAGAGACTGGGAGAGGACTCCTGAGGGGGAGATTATTCATAACGATTCAGGTATGCCAATTAGTGCCACCCATCAACCGCGCCTGTTTGGATATACCGGACCACAATGGTTTTGGGGATTGACCAACCAGGTCAGCTACAAAGATTTCGCTTTGTCGTTTAGCTTCGACGGACGAATTAAAGGACTCTCTTATTCAAATATGAATGCTCGTTTATGGCAAACCGGAGCACACCCCGATTCCGATAGCCCAGAGCGCTATGAAGAGGTCGTGAATGGAAACCGTACATTTATCGGTCCGGGCGTTAAAATAGTCTCGGGGTCGGTCGCATACGATAAATACGGGCAGATTACTTCGGACGACCGGGTTTTTGAGCCGAACGATGAAGTGGTTTCTTATGAAAATTATTGGAAAAGGGCCTACTCAGGTACCCGGAATATTTGGGACGAAACTTTCATAAAACTAAGGGAGGTATCGCTAAACTATTATGTTCCAGCAAGCATAGCGAATAAATTTAAAGCTAAGAAAGCGAGCGTTGGTATCACCGGGCAGAACCTGTTTTTATGGACCAAGGAGTACCGCTTCTCCGATCCTGACAACGGATCGGAAGATCTAAACTCACCCTCGATGCGGTATTTGGGGTTCAATGTCAATTTAACGTTTTAACCACAGGATCCATTAATATTAAAAAAATGAAAAAGATATTCAACTATATACTCCTTGGTGTATCGGTCAGCTTGTCCGTATCATGCGCCAAGTTTGACGAAATAAATACCAATCCGGAAGCTACTGAACAAGTAACTTCAGCCATGATTGCTACACGTATTATTATTAATCTGGCAAACCAGCCTACGCAAAAATCATTTTTGCAACCGTACATGCTTAATAAAAATGTGGTTTGGACAGAATTCGTAGAGAGCTATCAATATAATGGTTTTGGCGAAGGTTCACTTAGCTTTACCTCGATCAATGACGCTCATTTTATGGTAGAATTTGCAGGGACAGACGGATTAGCGAAATCGTATGAAGGGCTAATGTATTTCGCCAGAGCCGTCAAATTCTTCGAGGCGACGATGGGTTTAGGGGATATACCTTATCACGATGCGCTAAAGGGAGAAAATGAGAAAAACTATTTCCCCAAGTATGACAGCCAAAAAGAAGTGTTTCTAGGCATTTTAAATGAACTAGAACTAGCCGATAAAGCCTTTGCCGAGGGCGAAACGTTTGACGGCGATCCGGTATACGATGGGGATACGGAACAATGGAGGAAACTGGTGAATAGCTATACATTAAACGTGTTGCTTCAACTGAGCAAGAAGGAATCAGACGCGGACCTACGAATCAAATCTCGTTTTCAGCAAATATTGAACGATAAACCTATTTTTAGCTCAAATGATGATAATTATCAACTGATGCGATCGGATAAAAATGGGCAGCAATATCCTTTTTATAAAGTAGGCAACAACTTTACAATTTATCCGATTGTCTCGAGCGAAATTATTGACCGGTTAAAATCTCGGTCAGATCGTCGCGTATTTTATTACGCCAATCCTTCATCCAAACGGATAACAGATGGCGTACCGGCGTCAAATTTTGATGCTTATGTGGGAATCGATCCGTCATTGGTTTACGATGATATTTTAGATATCAAAAATACCGATGACTACTCTACATTTAATGACCGGTACACAGAGATTCCTACGGGCGAACCTACCCAGCAGCTTTCCTACGCTCAGCTTTGCTTTATCATTGCCGAAGCCGCTGCTAGAGGGTGGATTAGCGCACCAGTTGTGGATTGGTACAGCAAGGGAGTAGCAGCGTCTATGAACTTTATTTATGATAATACCCCGAATACGAGTCAATTTCATCATGGCATGCCTTTGGATGCAGCTTATGTAAGCAGCTACGTGGCAGGTTTAGGAGCCGCCTTTCCTGCAACCGAAGAAGCGCGCATTGAAGAGATTGTTACCCAAAAGTACCTAGCTAGTTTTTTACAGTCGGAGTTCTCGACCTATTACGACTACCGTCGCACGGGTTATCCGAAGTGGAAAATCAATCCTGCATCCAGTTTAAATTCGGAGGCACCAGGTAAAATTCCGGTAAGATGGAAATATCCGAGTGAAGAATTTAACTATAATTCGGAAAATGTCGATGAAGCAGTGCAACGTCAATATGGAGGTGTTGATGATATCAACAAATTAATGTGGTTACTACAATAACGAATTGAAGCTAAGGAGGAGGTGTCGGATAAAGGACACCTCCTTTAAGGAGATATACATGGAAAGTAGAAGAGAATTTATTAAAAAAGCAGGGTTATTAGCCGGAGGGTTAGGCCTTTTTAAGGATTTGCCGAAACCTATTCAAGATGCCCTTCGAATCGATCCAGCGATTGGATCTACCTATCTGGACGCGGAGCACATTGTGTTATTGATGCAGGAAAATCGTTCGTTTGATCATAGCTTTGGTAGCCTGAAAGGCGTACGCGGTTTTAACGATAGCCGAGCAGTTATTCTCTCGGATAAACGCCCGGTCTGGCTGCAGTCTTATAAAAATGGCGATACTTATCTACCTTTCCGGCTGGATATAAAGAACTCCAATGCCGCCTGGACACGCGATCTTCCTCATTCTTGGGAGAATCAAATTGGTGCGTGGAACAAGGGCCGTTTCGATAATTGGCTGGAATCCAAGCGATCGGGTAACAAGCGATATAAAGACCTCCCCTTAACCTTAGGATATTACACGCGGGAGGATATCCCTTTTTACTATGCATTCGCAGACGCTTTTACGATATGTGACCAACATTTTTGTTCTTCGATTACAGGAACGACGACGAATAGACATTTCTTTTGGACGGGAACATGTGTTCCTGAAAAGGGTGCCAAACCCTTGGTGCGAAACTCGGATATCTATTTTAATCGAATGGCTCGATGGAAGACATTTCCTGAACGGCTTGAACAAGCTAATATTAGCTGGAAAATCTACCAGAACGAGGTTAGCATACAAAATCAACTGACGGGTGAAGCGGAAAGCTGGCTTGGGAATTTCACCGATAATAACTTGGAATGGTTTGAGCAGTACCATATCCGGTACAAAAAAAGCCATATAGACTTTTACCGTCAACGTATCGGTGCATTACCTGAGGAAATCGAAGGTATCAAAAAAGAACTGGCAGGCCGTCCCGATCAAAAACTAAGCAGAAAATTACAACAAAAACAACAACAGCTTGAAAGTTTTAAAAAAGAATACGATGAGTATAACGAAAGTCAATTTCAGCGGCTAGATCCGCTAAGTAAGTCGCTGCACCAACGTGCCTTCCAAACCAATGAAGGAGATGAATCATATCACGAAGTCGAAGAGGTAGATTTTGAAGGAGAGAAAATTACGGTACCAAAGGGAGATATCCTTCATCAGTTTAGAGAAGATGTTAAGCATGGTAAGCTACCCACTGTATCTTGGCTCTGCGCGCCGCAAAATTTTTCGGATCATCCTAGTGCACCCATGTATGGGGCGTGGTATGTATCGGAAATTCTAAGCATCCTAACTGAAAATCCTGAGGTATGGAAAAAAACTATTTTTATACTCAATTATGATGAGAACGATGGGTATTTCGATCACATTCCACCTTTTGTAGCACCGAAATCTGGTGATGCTAGCACGGGAGCAGTATCTCCTGACCTGGATTGCAGGGATGAATATGTAACCCGCGAACAAGAGCTCAGCTATGGTGTGGAGGAAAAGTATGCAACTGAAGGGCCGGTGGGACTGGGGTATCGTGTGCCGTTAATCATAGCTTCGCCGTGGAGTAAAGGAGGGTGGGTAAACTCCGAGGTGTGTGACATTACCTCGACGTTGCAGTTTATGGAACACTTCCTTTCCAAGAAGTTCGGCACGTCAATCTTTGAGCCTAATATCAGTACTTGGCGACGCGCTATAACGGGGGACCTGACGTCCGTTTTTCGTCCGTTTCAATCCAATAAGCAAACATTGCCGGTATTTTTAGACCGCAATGAACAAATTGCGCACATCAATAAGTCAAAAGAAAAACCCGCGCCTAACGATTTTAGAAAATTAACTTCGGCTGAAATTGAAGCGGTTAAAAAGGGAAGTTCAACGAGGTGTTTTCCAATGCAAGAGCAGGGAATTAAGCCGTCTAACGCGCTGAGATATGAGCTATACGTACAGGAAGATCTGAACGAGGGTTCGCTGGCTGTACGCTTTCAAAGCAGTAAACAGTTATTTGGCGATAAGGCACTCGCCGGCGTGTTTAACGCCTATGCGTATGGTTACAAATCAGAGGGAGCAAACTGGTCGTTTGCCTGCTCTGCGGGAAGTACGGTATCTCACCAATGGGATGTTAAAGATTTTAATAATGGCAATTACCATATTGCTATTCACGGGCCGAATGGGTTTTATAGAAATATCCAAGGATCTTCTAGCCGAGTTAACCCTCGAATTACACTTTCATATCAAACGAAACGTGATGAGCTTGTTTTCAGGATAGAGAACACGAGTTCTGAAAGTCTGTCGCTTCTTCTTACCGACGCCTATCAGGGTGGAAAAGAACAAGAAATAAAACTTAAAGCTGGCGCTGAAAAAGAAATTAAAATTTCGATAAGAAAACAAAGGCGCTGGTATGATATTCAAATTTCATCATTAGACAACCTTTTTTGCCGGCAGTACGCTGGTCGTATGGAGAACGGTGAAGACAGCATTACAGATCCACTTATGGGTAATAAACGGCAACGATACGCCTCCACCTACTAAAAGCAGGTGGAGGATCAAACCATTGAAAGGCGACTTATCTTTTCCTACTGGTTATGTTCACGATTTGCTTTGCTTGAAAGAAGATGTATTAAGGTAGTGTGACACAAGAGCAGATCGGTAATAGTATTACGTAAAAGGCGTGTAGGTTATAATCAATTGGTTGCTGATGACAATCTTCTTCTTTGCTCGTAGAAACGATTCCTGTTGCCCATACAGGTTGACTGTATACAAAGCTGTTCATTTCGGCTTCAAAAATAGTCGTTTTGGTTACTTCTGATTTTTTGCATCTGCGCATTTTTGTAGTAACAAAAAAGACGGGATATGAATATCATTTTAACAGGCTCATTGGGCAACATCGGCAGACCTCTTGCCACAGCATTGATTGCAAAAGGACATTCAGTAACGGTGATCAGCAGCAAAACTGACAAACAGGAAGAGATTGAAACTATTGGCGCAAAAGCGGCTATTGGTTCATTGGAGGATGCTAATTTTCTAACAGCCGCTTTTGCGGGTGCAGATGCGGTGTATTGTATGATACCTTTCAATTTTATCGAAGAAGACCAGACCGCTTATTTCATGAAAATTGAAACCAATTATGTACAGGCGATCAAGCAAAACGGGATTGAGAAAGTTGTGTTTCTAACTGGTTGGGCGGCGGATGTAACAAACTCTTTCCTACTTAACCAATTATCGGATAGAACGGTTATAGAATTGCGTCCGGGTTCCTTTTATACCAATTTTTACAATGATATTAACAGTATAAGAGAACATGGCGTCATAATGGCTGGCTACGGCGGAAGTGATAAAATCGCTTTTGTATCGCCGAATGATATCGCAGAGGTGGCGTTTGAAGAACTTACTGAAACTTCTCGGGGAAGAAAAACTCGCTATGTGGCAAGTGATGAATTGACCTGTGATGAGGCTGCAAATATTTTAGGCGAGGCGATCGGCAAGCCTGATCTGAAATGGATAACACTTTCAGAGGACGAGTTATTAGATGGTTTAATTCAATCCGGATTCCCACCATATTTAGCGACAGAATTCGTAAGAATGCACGCAGAAACGCACAGTGGAAGAATATTTGATAATTATCTGAAGCACCGGCCCAAATTGGGGAAAACAAAATTGAGAACTTTTGCAGAAGACTTTGCAAAAGTTTACAATGGACATTAATTATCTTTGGATATGGCAAATACAAAACCAATCCGGATAAAATCGATTAGTGAGTTCCATCGATTAAGAGGTTTGTCCAAACCTGAACACCCTTTGTTAAGCATAGTAACAAAGGATGATTTCATGGACTTACCAGATGGAAGTACGTTGAATGCTGTATTTGATTTTTATTTTGTTGCCTTGAAACATATGAAAGGCGTAAAGTATAGGTATGGGCAGCAGCAGTACGATTTTGAAGATGGCGGAACTCTTTTCTTTATGGCACCAAACCAGGTTCTGAATATTGAAACTACTGGAAAAGAAAAATCCGAAGATCTCTCCGGGTGGATGCTGCTCATACATCCGGATTTTATTTGGAACACGCCGCTTGCAAAAAGTATAAAACACTATGATTTTTTTGATTATTCAGTACATGAAGCGCTACAGCTATCCGAAAGAGAAGAATACTCAGCAGCATATTCATGAAAAACTGGTTGAAAAAGCTAAAGAAATGCTCTCCACGACAAATTTCTCAATAAGTGAGATTGCTTACGGACTTGGTTTTGAGCACCCCCAATCATTCAGTAAGCTCTTCAAAACAAAGACGAAGGTTTCTCCTTTAAAATTTAGACAATCGTTTAACTGACAATAAAGATGACACGCTAAATTTAGTATCAAAGAATCACTAGAACTTTTTTTTAAATAGGTTGTAACGGTCCTTATTTCTCACTGATTTGCTCATGGATTGGTCGAGAATTTCTTATTTGCCGCCCTCAAACTTATGTGCAATAACACCCTGCAACATCGAAAATAGACCAGTTTCCATATGTGTAAGGCCCGGATATACGACCGTAGAGCTTTTTAGAGAATCGTGTTCCAAGCTATCTAACACTTTTTGATACCGGAGCACCGGATCAATGTTCCATTGCTTATCTTCGCTTTTTCCGACGCTTAGAAATAGATCGATTTTCGGATGCGTTTCATTGAGCATTTTTTCCTGTTGCTGTATGTAAAAATTATTATACCAAAGCGCTGGGCTAGCTGCGACAAAACCTCGAAACAGCCTCGCGCCTAATTTACGCTGCTGTTGTTGAGCCAAAAGAACGAAATTACCTCCGAATGAATGTCCTAATAACAATCGGTGATCGCCGGTACTAAAACGTTTGTCTACGATCGGAATCAGTTCTTTTGTTATAAAATTATAGAATTCCAGTCCACCACCAGGTGCTTGCATTTCATCAGAGGGTATTGCGGCGGGGTAAAGATAATCGCGCGTCCGTAAGGAGTCCATCTTCGGAATGGAACCGTAGCCAATACCGATAAGTACAACAGGTGGCAGCAAGCCGATTTTTTCATATTGGTGAACCACGGGTGCCAACATCGGAAAATAAAGGTCCGCATCCGTTACATACAACACGGGATATTTTATTTTAGCGCTCTGGTGATCATAGCATAGTGGAAGTTGGACAGCTATCTCAAACGAGTCTTGAATGGCTTGGGCATAGAGCGAGAAGGAACTTCCCGATTTGCTAATTTTCGTTTCGGGAGCATCATCGTGATCACAGCCGTTAAGAAGGCAAGGGACGGCAATGACGATCAGCGACAGGTTTCTAGAAAATCTCTTCATAGTCGATAATGGTAATGATTTGTTCTTTCTTAATTGATTAAAAACGACGATTAAATATTACATTATCAGTTATTTAACATACGTTAACGCGTTGTGGTATATATACTATTTATTAAAATAAATGTCGCATTACAGGCTTTGAATTCTGTAAAAAATAACCCCCAGTACAAGCCATCCCTGCAACGATTTCAAGTGGTGGGTTTTGCCTCTTTCCGTTAGTGTTTCAGTTTCTACTGGGATATCTTCGAGGAATTGTTGATAAATTGAGTGAGCGTTTGGTTGGTTTGCTTCTTAAAGAATCTCATCAGATGGTTCGGTTCAGAGAAATTAAGCTCGTAGGCTATTTCGTTAATCGTTTTATTCGAATGAAGAAGCAAGTTTTGTATTTCAAAAAGAAGTCGCTGCTTTAGTAGTTGACTTGCTGTTGTGTTAAACTGAGCATTGACGGCTTTGTTCAGTGAAATTCTGCTGATCCCGAGCATCTCAGCATAATCTCCAATCCGCTGTTTTTCCCTGATATGAATCTCCATTAAATTTTTGAAAAGTAAAGCAACGTTATTGCCTGATTTTAGCAACGACAGACCGTGTTGACGTGCATACCGACGGTTCAATGTTTGCAGCAGATAATATAATAGAGAACGAATGACATGGGCACTATCGGTTTCACTATTCAACAGCTCCATTTTAATCTCTGTCAATAGGTTGCAATACTTCAGTAGTTCATCCTTATTTACATTCATTTCTAGGGGATGTACCAGTTGATAAAAGTACAGTAAGCGATAAGTGAATAATTTGTCAGCGAAGAAGTCATTTAAAAAGGCTTCTTGAAAGATTAATGTTGTAACTTGAAGATTGGCTGTATTCAACCTCCACTGCCGCTTTTGAAACGGAGAAATGAAGATTATCGAACCAGCGTTCAGTTCGATTTCTTTCTGATTTAGGACAAGAGTGCCACTTGCTTCTTTAAAAAAAATAATCTCGAAATAATCGGTGTCGAAAGTACCTTTATTAGTATAATCAATATCTTTTTCTGTTAACACATTTAACAAAAAATCAACACCACACTCCGTTTTATGAAATTTAATCGTTTCCATGTTCTACTTTTCCTAAACTAAGTTAGTCAATTAATAAATTAAAAACTTATGATGTTTTTGAGTCTGTTGGACTCAGCTTATCAAAATGGTAGTAATTAATAGTCGTTTGATATCCGTAAGCTTGCGCACTG
>NZ_JABMCQ010000114.1 GCF_013179575.1 Sphingobacterium shayense
GGGTAGGTGAGAAAGGACGTTTTTAGAGGTTCACATCAACGAAAACAGGCTATAATGCGGGGATTATGGCCTGTAAATAAATATGGTATTCGCAGATAAACTTACTGATAAATTAAATTGAGCGGCTGGTGAAATCCGTTGTAGGATATGTTTAATGTATTTCTGGATAGGCTGTTGTTTTTGTTTATACGAACCGGAATATCTGGAGTTCCCACAATTAGTTCGGCTCCGGAACACAGGGTAACCTTCAGTATAACAGCATCGGGCAGGATAATATCTTGCTTAAGTCTTGCAGATATTGTACTGGCATAAGAAGTTCCTGGCGCATCCGTCCGAGATGAAGTGTCAATATCACCTGAGGCAACGTGCATCGGAAAGTCGGTCCATTCTGTTACCGTCATTTTTACTGAACCGGTAGGATATGGATAATATGAAATCACCTGATTAAGGTTTACAAATGCGATTGATTGAATGATCTGAAGTGCCATTATAGTATGTTTTGATATTCTTCAATAGTTTTCCTGATTGCAGCGCTTTGTAGGCGTACACGGCGTGAAAGGCGCTCATACATGGTTTTAATTTCCTTTTCCTCCTTTCGGTAGCTGCGTTTCTTTAATTGCTCTGTCTCACCGATTCTACTGGTTAGCTTCCGCGATAAAATGAAATTTTGAATAACGACCTTCTGCTGGAGCCCAAGGTTTTTTCCTACGTAATAATATTCGATGAAATCCAGATCAAACGTTGCTATTAGGTGATCGTTTATTTTGCGCTGATCTTCAGTGCTAAGATAGCAGAAGCGTTGGAAAAGACTCGGCATTGCTGATGTTCTCGGAAGCCGAAAGTAAACAGCTTTATCGTCATCCATTTTTTGTTCGACTGGGAAATCTGAGAAACGTATTAATGAACAGATGAAACGCCCCATGTGAGAATCTCTAAATACGGAAAAGGCACCATCCTCATGGGTGAAAAGATAATGCAGATAGTCTCTGTGCATCTCGTTTTTTATGTGACAAATTACATTCATGGATCATCCTTATTGGTTTAAACAAATTTACCTATTTTTCCGTTGAAAACGGAATTTAATAGTCTGAAAAATAAATGTTTATATGTGTTTAATTAAACATATAATTCCGTCGAAATCGGATTATAAAGTAAAAATCAATTTTGAGTAATTAATTCCTCGTTTTTACAACGAGTTACGTCGCGGTCCCAAAAATAGCGTAATTTTTTGTAATTCTGTAATAACTTGTAAGCATTTGATTTTCAATGTGTTTATTGTCTGTTTTTCTGTAATATTCCATTACAAAAATTTGTAAGGTTTGTAATATGATTTTTCACTCTTCCATTATTACAAACTTTTGTAATAATTATATTTTTCATTACAAATTTTTGTAATGAGTTAAATGGCTGAGTAACATCTCATTATACTGTTGTATTTTTATTTATTACAGAATTACAAAAATTTTCAAGTTAAAGACTTAAAAAGATGTAAAGAAAAAACGAAGGGCCGGGAGCGACCTTGACAGAAGAAGGTGTGGCCATCACTGGATGACCACTTATTTGCGCTGCTTCGCGAGCGCTCGAAAGTCAACTTAAGAGCGGCAACGGTGTGTCCCCGCAGGAATGAAATTGAGCTGATGGGAGAGTGGCGAGATATACGACTTTAAGGAGTCTCAATACCTTTGATGTATATTTGCATTTATGAAAGCGATGGAGATACAACTGCGTGGTAAAACGACACAAATTAAATATGTGGTTAATCGGAATATGAATTTGATCCATGCAGATGTTACATGGGAAAACGGTAAACGTACTATATTTTATAAGGGCATGTACGGAGATCCCGAACGGTGGGAAGCGAAAAATATTCCTGACGACCTGATTGTTTTATTGTCGACGATTTTCGAAAAGGAAACTCCGGAAGACCTGTCAGGATATACTAATCACGGTTACGTTCCTACGGTAAATGGCTAAACGACGTCTTGAATACTAGGAATATTGGTGTCGATCCCTCGCGCTGAAGTTACTCTGAATGTTCGGTGCGTCTGCAGCTGCCCTTCATAAGGCACCATTAACGATTCGATCTCATCTCGGCCATCCGCTAGCAACCAGTTGTGTCGTTTGATTTCTGGAATGATTAAGGGCATGCGTTTCCCTACGTTGTGGATTTCTTCCATTTGCGTGTTGGCGGGAGTAGTAATGATCGAGAATGTGTTGTAGTTCTGCCAACGTGACCACACAACACCTAAAGTGAAAATTGGACTTGTCGGATCTTGGATATAATACGTCTCGTCGTTGTTTTTACCGTCGGTTGCGTGCGGTTCAAAAAAACCTTGAACGTATAGTAGTCCACGCTGTCTAGTGATGGCATTCTTGTATGATGATCTTTCAAAAATCTCTTCACTTCTTGCGTTAAGTGTGTTTCCACTCTTTTCTGCTGCTTCCTCCGACTTGATCCAAGAGGGTATAAGCTTCCATCGTGCAGAAACAATAGAGTCTATATCGTTATTTAGTGTTACAGGTAAAAATGGACGTGTGAATCCTGAGACATGGTAAATTGTTTTAAACCCATTCTGCACCGTCATACCTTTGATTATATCGCGGAGCAATTCTGTTTTAGGCGTTGAAGCATGATAGCACATAATTTCATATATTAGTATACAATTATAACCAATACGTATGAAATTTGTTCGCCTTACTAAAGATGTATTAATAAAGTTGCGATTGCTTGGCTTTAATATACTTAGGGCTCCAATGTCGATTGAACACCAAGATCCGACATGGTACCCATTGCAGGTTGAAAACGTATGGGAATATATTGATGATCTGTCAGGTGTTCCCTTCGAAGAGGACAATGTACTAGTAATCGATGATGCGATAGACAATATTCGTGAAGAGGATTTGATAGGTAGTGTTTGGATGATTTAGCCCCTTCGAAAACGGTGTAAATTAGTTTGTACGTTTGTTGTAATAAAAACTAATAAACTATGAATAAAACAAAAAAAATTTCGATCGATGGTAATACAGAAACCTATACTTTGATCGATGGTCGAGTAATGCAAAGGGTTAGGCATGAAAACAACGCGGTTTACTATTATTTAGAGGGTGAGCCGATTACGGGAACTGAGTTTCGAGATTTGATAGGAGAGCCCCATAACGGCTAGTTAACTTCCTCAAAGTAAAACCTAACTTCAATCTCTCTTTCTTCCAATAATCCATAACGCTTAGCAAACTTATATTGAGTACTATCTCGGTTCAGGGACTTTACAAACCCACCTATCACGCGCCGGAAGCTTTCAAGTGATTGACTCGACTTAACGATATTGCAGCTAGGGCAGGAGGGGTTGAAGTTTTCTATCGTGTTGCGTTCTGGATATTCGCATGTGCCGTCAATCCAGTTTCTTACTATTGGTTCAATGTGATCGGCGTGCCACCGGTCGGGAAGAAGGTCGCCACAATATGCGCAGCGACCATCATATTTATTGCGCAATTCATTGCGTTGTTGTTTTGTTAGTTTCATTTTACTTCCTCCATTTCATCTAAGGCTTTTGTAATGGCGGCTGCCACCGATTCAGGAGAATCATGAACATAACCACCAGGGAATCCTTCTATGCTTTTTAAACCTTTGCCAGTAAGAAAACAAGCTTTATACGTTCCATAGTCTTGAATTTCTGCATACCAACCGTATTGATAATGCGAGTAGGCGTTCTCGTTAGGGTTGGGCCATGATTTTGTATTGATCTTATTGAACCCGAAATGCTTTAAGGTTTTGGTGAAAGTTGAACATTCTTTGAGTTGCTTAGCTTTCTCGTTCTCGAAATGTTCAACCTGTTCTTTTGTTAGTTCGATTGAAACGCCTTGGACTATTACTTTCATTATGCAACGGTTTTTAAAAGTTCCTCACCTTGAGATTCCGCCCACGCACAGACTACATGCGGTACCACGCTATTTCCGATAAATTTCTTTTGATCGGATTGATTACCGTACAGCTTGTAATCTGCAGGGAATCCTTGAATTAGTTTCAGCTCCATAACCTTGAGCATTCGCATTTTGATATCGGATATTCCATACATGGCCATGAACTCCTTAATCTTGATCATGGTTTCAGAATCCCCTTCGTAGATCTCAATCCGCACATCTTCGTTTAGTTGGTACTGAATGAAGTAAAGAGGGGATTTGTCCTGTCTTGCGATTATAGTTGGGCATGGCTGTTCTATATGCATTGTGTGACCACCGTGAGAGGGATTGTAGATAAATCCCTTCGCTGTCATTAATGCATGCTTGTCGTTGACCAAAACTGTACCTGCAGGTCTGTCTATTGACTGGTGATTGTGATCTCCACTGTATTGCTTATCCAACCAATGGGTTTGAACTAACGTAAATCGATCTTTAGTTGGCAATGTACCAGCGGGTTCGTCAACAGATGCCACATTATCACCAGTGCCGTAATACTTCGTCAGGAAGCTAGGGTTGATGAGATAATGGTGTTTCCTGCTCGCAAGGACGGTGGGAGCGGGTTCGTTAATTGATTTGGAAGCACCCTTATACGATGACGTTAATACAAACGGCTCGACATTTACAACTGAGTTATGATCGATGCAAGTTATCGCCGATAATGGTTTCTCAACAGACGTTATCTGCCCGAACGGATCACCGCTAAAGTATTTCGCAATAAACGAAGTCTGCACAAGACCTAAACGTCCCTGACAAGCGATCGTGGGCAGCGGCTCATCCGTCGAAGGAGTACGGATTTTTCCCTGTTGGTTCATCGAATTGTATTTCATGATGAAATTGTCTTTTCCGCCTGCAACTTCTTTTATCAGTCCTGCATATATCCTTTTCAAGGAGTTTTCAACAAGTGGCTTCTTTCTATTGAAAATACTTTCACCTTCATCTTCAAAATCCAATAAATCGCGGACAGGCATCCATTTTTTTAGTCCGCTGCCGAAAAGATCCTGCTTGCCCGTTCCTTTTTTCGAGTGAGTAGGGGTTGGCCACACAATCGGTAAGCCTTCCTTAGCAAAACATCCAAACAGACGATTTCGAGATGTATATGCACCAAAGTCCGCAGAGTTCAATTCCTTCCACTCGTCACGGTACCCTAAACTATTAATGTGCTTGCGCCATCTCATCCAGTCACTTCCAGACTTCATACTGATGGGCTTACCGTGTTCGTTTAGAGGCCCCCAACTCATGAATTCGACAACATTTTCGATATGGACATAATCCGGATCTAGCGCTACTATATATCGGTCAAGATGATCAGCGAGAGTACGACTATCTGCATCTCGTGATTGACCTCCTTTAGCTTTACTGAAATTGGTGCACTCAAGTGATGCCCACAAAACGATTTTAGCATTAGGGTAAAGCTCGCGATATTGCTTTACGATGTCAGCTAACGGTGAAAGTTCTAGTGTTCTGATGTCTTCTTCGAAGTGATACACTTCTGGGTGATTTTCCCAATGGCTTCGAATAGCCTTATGATCGTGATTGACACAAGCTGCGATGATGGCCATCCGTTTGCCCCATTTATTGCGAGCCTGGTCGAAACCTATTGTTGTTCCACCGGCTCCACAAAACAAATCAATTACGATATACTGTATTGATTTTGGATCATCAACGATCTGTGGAACGAAAGGTTTATGTTGGAGTATGAATGCGGTTATCATGGTTAAAATTCTAAAATTTAAAACACGTTATTACAACTTGGATATTGTAACCTATTCCTTGAAGCTGCTCAATGCATTTATACTTCGGATGGCACTTAATCTCGTCAGCCTTTGAAAATGGCACCCTTACCTCACGAGTTCTTGGACATACTGAAAAATGGCCTTTAAGTCTCCTGTGTAAGTAGTACCTTTTCTTTGATACATCCGTAATCATTTCTATTTCAAATAGATGAAAATTCTTGTGGGATCATCCCAACAGATAGTTCCATCTACCTCGTTTCCATTTGGATCTGTTCCAGAAAATGAATAGCTGTATTTAAACTCGTTATTGACATTCCAAGTGTCGGCAGGGATAATGTACTCTGTGTATCCGAGTTTAAGTAAGTGCTGCTCTGCGTATACGTGAGCTTCTTCTCTGGAATCTTCTTTCTCACAGGAAATGAATAAAGTGGCGATTGTTAATGCTAGTACTGTAATAAATTGTTTCATGGTTTTGATTTTATTTTTTGATTATTTGTGATACTTTTTTAAATACGTGACCTTTGAATGCGATGTCTTCAGTCGTCCATACATCGTTGTATTCGTCGTAATGGATGGTCATTAACTCTCCGTCTCGATCTGTTATCTCTTTAGTCTTTGGTTGCCAACTAGCGCGCAATAGCGCTATGTAACTTTGAATAACGCTGACGTATACATTTGGCTCTAGTTTGGCGTGTCTACTCAAATTCTGACGTTTTAGTTCTTCGTTGATATTCATATCGTTTTTAAATGTCCGTTGATTACAAATTCATCCATCTGTTGGATAGTCCGGATGATTAACTTATCGGTTCCAACTTGTTTAAATCCCACTGCGGTCTGGGGCGATTCTTCGTGATCGTGAGATGTACTCCAGCCATTTTCAAATTCAATTGTGAAGACTATCCCTGCTTCAGAATCCCCGTATATCGTTTTTACAACTTCGAAGACACTGCCGATAGAATCAACGAACTTTTTGCCCAGTGGCCACGGTGCGTTCTGTACAAATGATGGCTTCATTAACTGGCTTTTTTTCGGACGGCAAACGATCGGAGCGTGGAGTGGACGGCAAAGACTTCAATTTCTAATTTCTTTTCTTCTATGAGTCTCCGCGCTTTAATAAGAGCAGCATCTAGATCTTTCACTCGCACCTCAATGCCTCCTTTGTAACTACGCTTGGTCGCGTAGGGAAATTCTTTTAATAATTCATTCATAATATTTTTGAGTTAGATTAAAAATTTGGTGATGGTGTTCCCGGTGTAGGCACTGGCAAATCCGAAAGATCGATTGTGGGATCAAAAACGAGTTCTGGATTGATCTCTGAGCCCTTGGTTTGGAAGTAGAACATGGATTGCGTTCTTTTCCCTCCGGGTTTTAACCACTTTCTCAATCGATCTTCATAGACAATGATGTCAGAGAACTTAATTATACGGCCGTCTTTTCCCTGCAGCTCGGTAGGATCCAATATCATTCCCTTAAGCATAGCGTATGATTTTAATTTTTTTCCAAAACCTTGAGGCGTTATCGTCTTGATTCCCGTCTCCAGTAGGTAGTCTTTGATAGCGACATTAGTCGGAACGAAACGATCAAGCTTTTGGCTTTCAGCAGAGAAGTATACCTCGGCCCATGCTAAGAAATTCATACCCATTTCATTGCTTAGGTTTCGCTCCATGATATTGCCCATAGGAGCCTCAATCATAGTTGGAAATGATAGATATAGGCTACAGCATTGCGCCATAAAATTTAGCGTCAAATTCCATTCTTCAGGGGTAAACTGTTTGAAAAGTTCTTTATCGAAATCATCTTTCGGCTGACGCTTTTCGTTGAATTCGCCCATCTTGTTGTCGTGGTAATAATTCGACATACCGATGAACAGGATCCTGCGTAAAGTTGATGGACTTAAATCGTCCGGAGCAAAGTTGGTTGTCATCCCCATTTTAGGTGAATCATCATTGGATATCGTTATCCTAGTCTTTCCTTTAGGATTTACGGTTATGCTTCCCGTAGTCATCGAGAAGGTGCGTTCCATCGGGAAGTTCTTTGCAGCATCATCGATGTAAACGATGTCTGTGTTTTTATTCACCTGCTCGAATACGTGATTGTCATCGAACAGTTTCGCGTTTTTACCGTCAAGTTCAATCAGTGTCTTGATCATCGCTAATGCCTTGAAGAATATTGACTTTCCGGACCCGCCGTGAGATCCTCCGTCTTTATTCGGTGTGTCATCCATTGCCATGACGATCCAAGGATCAGAGGCGGGCTTGTACCGGTGCATCATATAACCAAATGCATACATTTTGTTGACCAGGTGCAAGATCTGATCGTAACGTTCATCAGCATTTAGATTTTCCCCTTTGACTGTGAACTTGTTTCGGATTTTATAGGCTTCAACTTCTTCAGCTGAGAGGTGCTGTAGATTATCTTCGAGTTCTGTCCGCCAATTAACTCGGCTTGTTTGCATTAAAAAGCGGAAAAATAAGCAGCGATCGTCATGAACGTCGATATCATAACGCCCGTGTTCGTCACGCGTGACAGTAAACATTTTATCCAGGATACTTACCTTATGCGGCAGTATTTTAGAAGCCCACGTCATGCGGTCAACTTCCATTGGTTTCAATTGATGTACGCCCTCTGGAGTAATCCGCCACGTCGTGTTCTCAAAGAACATATATTGTGACTTGACGTCATTATCTTTAAAGTCCAGTTGTTTCTCCGGAAGTGTATCATAGGTACTCTGAGATAGGATGGGGGACTTGTGGACAATGTTTATCAGATCCTCATCCATGAATCGGCTGCGAAGGAATGCAAGAACAAACGATTTGATATGTTCAGGACGTACAACCCGAACGATATTGCCATCTATATGCACGTATTCGTACGTTTCCTCGCTTATTCTGTGAATGCCGAAACCATGCTTTACCAAAAAGTTTAACACGCGCTCAGCCGATAGTTTGTATTCTAATACGGGTCTGCCGAACTTCAACTTTATTTTTCCAGAACGATCGAAGGATAAGTGATGGTCCCAGAACCGGTAGCACTTGGCAACCTTTATGATATTTTTTAGATCTTTCCCTGTGAAGTGATTTAAAAAATCTCTAAAGTCTTTACACGGCCTGCCGTATTGATCCCGTTTTAATTGGAGAGCAGATGGTAATTCGATTGTTCGAATATTCAAGTATTGTTCTGAATCTTTGTTCAGGCATAGGTTGTGATTCTGAATCTGACCGGTGGCATCAAGATCCGGACAGGTATAAACGTTGTCTGTCTTTAGGAATAACTTGAAAAGTATGTCTTTAGACAGCTTGAAATATTCTGACGAGGGGTAAATTACCTGGTAACCTAGGGCAGCGAAGTTCAGCGCGTCCGATCCACCTGTACAGTATATTATTTCTTCCAGTTTTACTTCTTTACGTTCTTCACCCTCTGGTGGTTCAGGAGCATTATTTAAAGCGTTATTGTATGCTTTGTCGACCTGCATTAATCCGTGCAGAAACTGCGGATCGAAGTCTCCGTTATAAAAAAACCTTTCACTCTTTTTCTTTGCTTTAGGTTGATAGATCTTGGAGAATGTTTTCGTGGTGCCGTTTTTCTCGTAGTTTTCCTCAATCCGGATGATCGGATAGAATTCTGCCGCGGATATAGTGATTGCCTTACGTTTCTTGATGATGGTGTAGCTTTCAAGGCTATGCCAATGCTGAGCAAGCATTATTTTGCGAAGGTCTGCCATTACAGCTTTTTTTCGCTCGTCGATTGGCTTGCTTTTGTTTTTATAGTCTAGGTGTGACCAGACCTTTTCGCTGAAAATTATTCGAAGGTGACTCTCCGGAGTCTCATCCCTAGGATTAAATATCCAAGTGCCGTCAGCTTGATCCGGCAAAGCGTCATCCGTTTTGAAGGTCGGTTGATACATCGATTCGATTTGATCAACATGGGCAACTCCATGACGGCCGGCCAGCAGCTTAATTGTATTTCCATAATCAAGAGCCTCAACTTTTTGCGCATAAGCAATGGCATTCATCCATTTACCATCGTCTCCGAAGTCAGCAACCACATAATTACCGTCCGGCAGTCTTTTGATGCTACTTGAGGGAGTGTTCTCGTCATGTAGCTTGAACTTTTTTCGCGTACCGGCATACTGGTCGATATCCGATATATAGAACCGGAATATGTCCAACCCGCCGTTTGTCAGCTGTAGAATGTCGTCTTTCGATATTTTGTAGTTTGACATGTAGAGGTAATTCTTTATTTGGTGTTTTCAGTATCGTTTGATTCGTAAATGTTTTCGTAGCGTTTTACTCTAGCAAGCGTCATAATGAGCGCTAAGAACAGTAGAAGGATAACACAAATGCATATGCCTAAACCTGTTTGTAGCATGTTAATACGTTCATTTTGTTCAAGTATCATTTGAGGTAAATTCAGCATCTTAAAAATTTTTAGGTTTATCAATTTGTTTGAATTCATAGACCCATACCCATGGATTTGATTCCCATGACTCGGATCCGTTAATGGACGTCCATAGGGATCGGAATGAGTTTTCGGGGCGAAAAAGATTGAATTGGGTTCCTAGTAACCTCAACAAACTCTCATTTATGGTATAGGATCTGTACATGCCTTTTTCGTCGACTTCGATACCTTCAGCGATCGCATCCGATTCCGATACATCTTGCAATCGCGCGACTCTCACTTTGGTTACTTCAAGGAAGATCCGAGCTGCTGCTTTAGGCATGTGAATAGCCGGCTTCCATCCTCTACCGACACATTCTGTTTTAGGATCGTAATTGTAATCTGCCTTGAATCTTAGGTGATCAGTAATACCAGCTTCTAGTAGCTCTTTAAAGTCGAACCTCGTTGAAAACCATGTCTCGCGAACCCACAAGAAGTCACCTTGGTTGTATTTAGGCGCTAACTCGGCGATAGCTCGTAAATAGTGTGTCGTGGTGCCATTCGGGTTTTTAGTTGGTTTCGGTAGATCATTCTGAACTTCGAATAATTGGGGTCCATATTTTGTCGGACGTAGCTCGATATCTGTATTGTCATACTTCTTCTTTACAATCCGGCGTGTTTGTGTCTTCCTTCCCTTGAGTATGGCCTCGACCATCAGACTGCTAAATAATATTGGTTTGATCGCCATACCTATGCCTCCTCATCGCTAGTGAAATACTCGACGATATCTTCTACACTGTGATGTACGCGTATACCGCAAAGTATAGCAACACGACGTTCTTCGGCCGCTCCTGCGGAATGCGCCCAATTGTCCAGTAGAATTATATCGGTACATTCTTTCGTTAACACCTCAATTCCACGACGGTAATACCTTGGATCGCTTTCATTGGCCGACACGATATCAGAACAGAATTCATGTGGATTTCTTGTGATAAATCCTTTATGTTTTAGAATTTCGTCGGCGGCATAAAACGCCGGTCTATTTAAATCAGGCTGTCCGGAGATAGGGCCAGCTATGTATACGATGGGTGCACTCATGTTTTTAGTCGTTAATAATTAATAAATCCGCGCGGCAAAGGGTACGCGGTTCCTATCGGCGTAAAGAACGATCAATCGCCTGCCTTCCGCTGACACGGGGTTACTCACGTCAATTTCGAATAGTAATCCGTACAGTATTTGATAATTGGAATGATATGCGTATCGAAGTGTGTCAACGCAGGTGACGGCTTGGAAGGCATCAGCAAAGAAAATGATACCCTAGCGTTACTTACATGTTTTGCTAACCGCAAGATGTCGCCAGTGCTGTAGCTGTCAATTATGAACTGAATGTTTTGAATCGCTTGTTCGCGGGCTTTAAACATTGTTCGTGAGTTGTTATATGCGAACTGGCGCATGTTGATGAAACTCTGTAGTTCGGCACATATGAACTTCATTAATCTCGACTGGAAGACTTGCGCTGCCTCGTCATAATTTCTAACACTGATCGTAGATTCCTTCTTTTTAGAATACCCCGGATATCCGACGATTAACCTTTTGCTCTGTTGATCAATTCTTGCTGTTAGCATGGCTTATTGATTTTCGAATTCAACCTTAGAAAGAACCTGGAGAAGCTCTCTCGATTTATTAATAATCCGTGTATCATATCCATCCTTGATGGTGTGCAGTTCCTTATGGACCGTTACGCGGTCTACCGGATATCCTTCAGCGGTCAAGGCTTCGGATACGGTTCTCGCAAATGCTTTGGGAGCGTGCTTTCGGATGAACTGTAGTTCATTTCCGCTTACCTGAATAATTTCTGTCTGGGTTGCCGTATTCATTTGTTATGATTTTTTGTTACGTTTGTTTGTTATTGCATTTTGTTATTACAAATATATACTCATTTTGCATACAATAGCAAATATTTATACACAAATTGTTTATGAAAATAGATAAATCATTGATTTTAAATGCGATAAAATCTTATTTAGACATAGCTAAAGACGCGGAGTTCGCGCGATATCTAGGAATAAAGCCACAAACGCTGGCCTCGTGGCATACGCGAAATACATATGATATTGATTTATTGTACGCGAAATGTGAATTTCTGAATGCCGAGTGGTTATTAACCGGTAAAGGTGAAATGGTGAAAAATAGAATTATTGATACCGCAATCGTTCAAAAACCTTCAGTAGAGGAGTTCGGTTGGCAAGCTCGCTACGAGGAACTCAACGAAAAATATATTCAGGTTCTCGAGGAAAACAACCGACTGCTAAAAAACAAATTAAAGGAACTCTTGTCTGACGATAAAAGCGCATAGGTCGAATTCAGATATGCGAGTTATTTGGCGTAAATGGGAGTGAAATTATTTAGAAAACTATATTAATCCATGAAAGTATCACTGTTGATCGTAGTATTGTTCCTCATCATCAATAAAACAAATGGGCAAGCATATATGGCTAATCACGCTGGAAGAAGCGCATATATTTATGAACATAGTCTTTTGAAAATATCTCCAGAGTACCCTGCGGAAAATCGCACCCATATTTATGCTGACAAGAGCGTCGCTATAGAAAATATAGGATCGAAAAGTTTAAAGAAGGAAGAGGTCTTAGGAGATACGTTCAAGGTGCTGAATGTTATTAATATCGATTATACGACTAAGCTTCTCGAATTGGAACGCCTTTCGAATTCATCCATATTATATTACCGGTACACGATATTTCACGGGGTTGATTTTCCATTCAACATCGTGAAAATGGATATACAAAAGGATCTAGTTATGAAAGAGATAGAATATTCGAAAGATGATTTTACAAAATCGGAAACGTATAGAACTCCTATTTCTGGTAACAACAAATTTCATTTGATTAAGATTAAAGATAAAGGTCAGATACATTTTTATTTGACTCTCCAAACTACAGGAATAACTCCAAATGTTAATCAAAAAGGTGTTTATCTTTTGTTTGAAGATGGACGCGTATGGGATAAGCCTGATGTTGACGTTGATATTGAAGTTAG
>NZ_JABMCQ010000115.1 GCF_013179575.1 Sphingobacterium shayense
CAAAGGTAAGAGTATTTTTAACATTCGCAAAATATATTTGAAATATTTTCTGAACCCTGTCTCGATATCCAAAATCAAGACCTAAATCTCAACTTCTCAATCACTCTCTTTCGCCTTTCAAAACCGTCCCTCCCTTGCGGAGTGGTGCAAAGGTAGCAAAACTAAAACCCTAATTCCAAATCATTCTCAAAACTATTTCTACCATAACCCCCAAAAGACTGAATATCTGAACGATATTTTTTGATAATACAACACCCTAGCAGGAAAAATATCCGGGAACAACAACTACTACTGTATATCCATTTTAGATATATACTTCGAAACAAAAAATTGATTTTTTTATTAATCTAAATAATGGCCATCCCTTCTTATTTAACTCTGAAAAGGTTAGTTAAAACACTTTTTTTCTTAAAAACAAATAATATTCAGTTAAAAATTTATAAAAAAACAATTAATATAGAATATTATTCATTATTTTTACGTAGAAAACGAATATTATAAACCAATCATGATAAAAAAAGAATTAGAACAGTTAGGCATTGAAGCCATTTCCAATGGAACGTCAACAGGGAGCAATTGGTTCGCAAATGGAGCCCCCATTTGTTCTATTTCCCCTGTAGACGGATTAGAGATTGGCACTGTAACCTCCACTACAAAACAAAATTACGACCAGGTCATAAACTCTGCACTTTCCGCATACAAGCAATGGGCAAACACCCCTGCGCCCAAACGCGGCGAAATCGTACGCCAATTTGGCAATAAATTACGCGAGATAAAACCCATCTTAGGAAAACTAGTTTCTTACGAAATGGGAAAATCATACCAGGAAGGTATGGGAGAAGTACAAGAAATGATTGACATATGCGATTTCGCCGTAGGAATTTCGAGGCAATTGTATGGTAATACTATCCACTCAGAACGTCAATCACACCGAATGTACGATCAATACCACCCGTTAGGACTCGTTGGGATTATTTCTGCTTTTAATTTTCCCGTCGCAGTATGGTCGTGGAATGCGGCCTTAGCCTTGGTCTGCGGAAACGTTATAATATGGAAAGGCAGTGAAAAGACCCCTATCTGCTCCATAGCTTGTCAAAAAGCCCTCGCAGATATCCTAAAAGCAAACCACCTTCCAGAAGGCATCTCTTCACTCATCACTGGCGACGCAGAAGTAGGAAAATGGCTTTCGGAAGATACACGCCTGCCTTTAATATCGGCAACGGGATCTACAAGAATGGGGAAACAAGTTGCGACGGCCGTAGCTTCCCGTTTAGGGAAATCTTTATTAGAGCTAGGTGGTAACAATGCTATAATTGTCACGCCTGATGCAGATCTCGAAATGACCTTAATTGGTGCAGTATTTGGCGCAGTGGGAACAGCCGGACAGCGCTGTACAAGCACTCGTCGGCTTATTGTTCACGAAAATATTTATAATTCTGTAAGGAATTCTCTAGTCAAAGCTTATCAGCAATTGAAAATAGGTAATCCACTAGATCAAGAAAATCACATGGGTCCGCTAATCGACGAAAAAGCAGTGGAAATGTATACGAATGCCCTAGATAAGATAAAAACAGAAGGGGGAACGATCCTTACAGATTACGGACCGTTACATGGAGAAGGCTATGAAAGCGGATGTTACGTAAAACCTGTAATCGTCGAAGCACAGAACCATTATGATATAGTCCAAACAGAAACTTTCGCACCCATATTATATCTAATAAAATATACAGGAAGTGTGGAAGAAGCTATCGCATTACAGAACAATGTGAAGCAAGGACTTTCCTCAGCAATTATGACAAAAAATTTGCGAGAAGCCGAACTATTCCTCAGTCATGCAGGATCAGATTGTGGAATTGCAAACGTAAATATCGGAACATCTGGTGCCGAAATCGGAGGTGCCTTTGGCGGAGAGAAAGAGACGGGAGGGGGACGAGAATCAGGTTCAGATGCCTGGAAAGTTTATATGCGACGTCAAACGAATACCATTAATTACAGCACGAGTCTACCACTCGCTCAGGGGATCACCTTTAATCTTAATTCCAAATAAATTTCAATACTAAAATTTATGAGAGACTTACATAAAGTACTATCGAAACATATTCTAGCAGATGGGTTACCGATTGAATTAGATTTCCAAAACAGCCATGCTTCCTATATAATGGATAAAAATGGAGAGGAATATCTAGACATGTTCTCCATGTTCGCGTCCTCCCCTGTTGGATACAATCACCCGCATATTGTAAATAAAAAGGATTTTTTAGGCACGATGGCGATTAATAAACCCGCATTATCCGACGCTTATCCCTATCAATACGCCGACGTGTTAGAGACTTTCGAACGTGTGGCAATCCCAAAGGAGCTATCATATTGCTTTTTTATTTCTGGCGGCGCGCTTGCTGTCGAAAATGCTTTAAAAGCCGCGTTTGACTGGAAAACGAGATTAAATTTTTCCAAAGATATTCAAAAGGAAGCTGACCAGGTTATTCATTTCAAACAAGCTTTCCATGGAAGATCTGGCTACACCCTCTCGTTAACCAACACAATGGATCCCAGAAAACATCAATACTTCCCCAAATTTGACTGGCCAAGGATTGAAAACCCCAAATTAACCTTCCCTTTAACAGAAGAATCGATCAATAACACCGTTGACGCCGAAAAACTAGCAATTCAACAAATTAATAATGCTTTAACAAAACACCGAAATAAAATTGCCTGTATAATCATCGAACCAATACAAGGTGAAGGAGGAGACAACTTTTTTAGAAAAGAGTTCTTTAAAGAATTGCGGTCAATTTGTGATGAACACGATATTCTGCTAATTCTTGACGAAGTACAAACTGGTCTTGGTATGACTGGAAAAATGTGGGCGTATGAACACTATGATATAACACCTGATATTATATCGTTTGGAAAAAAAACACAAGTTTGCGGTATCCTTGCTAATCGAAAAAAATTCGACAGAGTGGAAAAACATGTCTTTAAAGAATCTAGTCGAATCAACTCAACATTCGGCGGTAATTTTATCGACTTATTACGGTTTCAATTAATATTAGAAATCATTGAAAATGAAAATCTAGTAAAACAAGCTGAACTAAAAGGCAACTATCTACTTGAGCAAATCATCGAACTAGTTAATACTTTCCCGCATCTTAAAAACCCGCGGGGACTTGGATTAATGGCCTCTTTTGATTTTCAAACAGCAGACCAGCGGGATAGATTCGTCCGACAAGCCTTAAATAACAAGTTAATCATATTAGGCTGTGGAGAAAAGAGCATCCGATTCCGACCGCATCTTACAGTAACAAAGGAAGAATTAGATCGTGCATTACAAATCGTTAGAAAAACAGTATCGTTGGCTATTGAAACGAAAACTATTTAAACAGAATATCCCTAAATTATGACTGATTGAGTAGCGTATTTATATAATACGCTGCTCTTTTTAGTCAGAATTCAGTCAATTGGATCAATCCTCCAAAAAATGGAATGAAAAACCAATATCTTTGTCGACATGGCATCAAAATTATACAATCCATTCGATAGCTTTCGATTCGATAATAAAACCTGTTTCTTAACAGGAAAAACACTGCAAACCGCGGACGAACAAATACAAGTATTTCCAATATGGATGATGCGAAAGTTTGAGCTGGAAGACATGCCCTTTAAAATGTTAGACGAAAATATCGTCACTTATAAAGCGCTCAAACTCCCGTGTTCAGCAAATGCGGCTACATTGTATGAAAAATTGGAAAACAAAATTGAAAAAGCAATGAGTGAGGGCTATACCTCAGTTAAAGAAATTTCAGAATTGGAACTTTTCCAATGGGTAGCGAAAATACTTTATGGTGTAGTCTTCAACGAAATTCAAGCAGGAATACGTCAAGCGGCGTTAAGCGGAGAGCCATTAAATTTTTCGCAGGCTCTCGTTCATAAGTTTCGAAACCTCCATTATATGTTGCAATCAATTCGTACACCGATTGAGTTTGAACATAAAAATCCTTTCTCCATTTTAGTGCTACCAATAAAAGAGAATGACGCTAATTTTAATTATCGTGATGAAATAAACACGTTAGTATTTTCATTTCGTATGAACGACTTCGCAATAATCGCGACGCTTCAAGACAATGGAACAAATAAGATATACCACGAGAAGATTCTAAATAGAATAGAAGGTAAAGAATTACACCCTATTCAATTTGAAGAAATTTGTGCTCGATATTTCTATTCGGCCTACTTGTTCAATAGACTTCCGGAATACACATACATGGAAACTCAGAACAAAATTTTCATTGAACCTATGCCATTAAATGACTGGACGCTCAAACCAATCTTTGACAATTGGCAGGTAAAAACCTATGGTCAAGTTCTCGAAAATTTTTGGAAACCCTGGGGTTATACGCTATTTGAGATCATAAAAAATCCAGAAGCACCAATGAGTTTCCTTTTTGACGAAAACGATTTCTTCATAGAAAACGTAGACTCAACGAAAAGTTAATTTTTCCTCGAATTTTTTCGTTGTAAAAGAACGCAATTAAAATTTTGTTCCTTTACAACGAAAAATCATCTACCTGCCCTAGAGCAGATAAACGCATGCTTCCATTAAGCAAGGTTGACCTTAGAATCCCGATATGTCAATGCGGAATCAACCGTAGTCCCTTCTCGTGTTTTAACGCCTTTTAGAACCGAAGTTCTGCCCTTTTCTAATAAGTTTTTTATTTCTTTTTCTTCAAGAAAAACACCATTCAAAGTGCGCCATATTTTAAAGTCACAACCTCTAGCATAGTGGTCGCATTGTGCTACTTTATCATACAATTGAATCTGGCCTTTCGGACATTTAGGACATTTAATAACACCCTGTTGTTGAGGTTTAATTTCTTCTTGTTGGACCTCGACCCTTAGTTGTAAAAGCTCTTTGGTAATCTTCGCTGTATAATCCTTAATATGTTTCATAAAAACATCATATGAAACTTTATTAGCACGCATCTCCTCAAGCTTCTGCTCCCATTTACCTGTCAATGTCACTTTTGCAATGGATCTGTCTTTAACCAGATTATACACCGTTAGCCCTTTGTCAGTTGGAATCAATTTTTTCTTTTCTCTCTTGATGTAATCGCGTTGAAAAAGCGTTTCAATTGTCGCCGCACGCGTCGCGGGTGTCCCTAGACCGCAATCTTTCATTGCCTGTCGCATTTCGTCGTCTTCTATCTCTTTCCCAGAAGTCTCCATTGCCTTTAACAGCGATGCCTCCGTATGTATGGGCCGGGCTTTTGTAAATCGTTCAGCCAGCTCCAAGGTGAGAATTTCTAACACATCTTCTTGAACAATCTTCGGTAATTGCGTATTTTCATTATCAAGATCGTCTATATTTTTCTCATCATCTGGGAGCTCCACCTGGTCCGCAGACAAGCGCCAACCATATTGCTTTATTACTGTTCCTTTCGCAATCAGCTCTATTCCCAAAGCATCAATTGTGACAGTTGTGATATCTTTTAAGCAAATTTCCGAAAAACTCTCAACCATTCGCTTCGCGATCATATTATATATGTTCTGCTGCTCTTTCGGCATAGGTCCCGGTTTTTCTTCCGTAACCAAGAGAGCATGGTGATCTGTTACTTTCTTGTCGTCGACAGACCGCTTATTTAGCTTCGCCCCTATCAGATTACGACTAATTGCCGCGATTCCTCCTTCGGCAGAATCTGCTAAATGCTGAAACAGTTCTTCAATATTTTCAAAAACATCCTCTCCTATATAGCGGGAACCTGTACGTGGATACGTGATTACCTTCCTCTCATATAAAGTTTGTGCGATATTTAGAGTTTGATCTGCGGAATACCCATATTTCTTATTGGCGTCTTGTTGGAGAGATGTCAAATCAAATAATAATGGCGGCTGTTCTTTAGTTTCTTTCGCTTCCACCTTTACAACCCTGACATGCGTTCCGATAGAAATTCGACTAACTACCGCTTCAGCATCTTCTTTCTTTTCAATTTTCGCAGACGTAGCTTTAAACTTAATTGCGTCTTTTTCAAAACCAGCCTGAATTTTATAAAATGTTTGGGGTTTGAAATCCTTATTTTCCAAATAACGTGCGCAAATCATTGCCAAAGTCGGCGTCTGCACTCTCCCTAGAGATAGCAAACCGCGATTACCGGCCGCCAAGGTAAGCGCTTGAGTAGCATTAATTCCAATCAACCAATCTGATTCTGAGCGCGATTTGGCAGACATGTATAAACTATCGTACTCCGTTCCGTCTTTAAGCTTGGCAAAGCCCTCTTTAATGGCTTTGTCAGTCTGGGATGATATCCAAAGTCGTCTAAAAGGAACGGTCGAATTTAAGTAATAATAGATATTCCGAAAAATTAGTTCTCCCTCGCGCCCAGCATCTGTTGCAACAATTATCTCATCCGCCTCATCCAACAAGCGCTTAATGGTATTGAGTTGTTTTAATGCACCGGTGTCATCGATTTGCTTACCATCTTTTTTTACTTTCTTTGCCTCCAGTTGAAATGTTGCAGGAATAATTGGCAAGTTGGATACTGCCCAACTTGGGTAACCATATGCTTGAGGTGTACACAGCTGTACCAAATGTCCAAAAGCATATGTAAACGCATAGCCGTTCCCAGCAATATATCCATCCATGATTTCCTTTGCTCCCATTACGCGAGCTAGATCACGAGCTACCGAAGGCTTTTCTGCAATTACTACTTTCATCTACTCATCCTAAGGTGTAAAAATTATTCTAAAATATACCGAAAATTGATTCGGTTAGGTCTATTATTAATCTAACGAAGGGATTGATATTCCTTTTATTTTTCTATAAAGTTCGATCGCATAAACATCAGTCATACCCGAAACAAAATCTAAAACCGCTCTAATCTTTGAATAAGCATCAGGTCGGTCAGTATGAAACTGTTGAGGAATCATAGCTACCAATTTTTCATCAAACATGCTTTTATTCGTCTTAAGATATGCAGGAATAAACTCTTCTAACAACGCGTTCATCACATGATAACCTGCGATTTCAATTTGAACTACCGTTGAGGCATTATAAATCCGTTCAACTGAAATTTTTGATATCAATTTCATTTGGTCGACAATTTCAGGTTCGAGCGCATCAACCAACGAACTTTCAAATGTTCCTGACAAAAATTTCTCTTGATTATCTACGAATACTTTAGCAGCACCATCTATTAACGTATTGATGGCCTTGGCACGTAAGAGCTCGACACGACTTCCCTTATCCGCCAGACTGTCGATACGCGCCCGCAAGTCTTGCCCAATACAAAGCGGTAACAAGAGGTCTTCGACTTCTTGATATGATAAAATTTTTAAATGATGGGCATCCTCTAAGTCGATAATATTATAACAAATATCATCTGCAGCTTCCACTAGGTACACTAGCGGATGTCTTAGGTAACCTTGCGGATTAGTGGGATCCCGTTCAAGACCAAGCTCCTCTGCAATCTTTTGGAACGTGCCAGTCTCGCTTTCAAAATATCCATACTTCTTGCGATGGTGGTTATTCTTCACATGTCCATCGATCGAAGCACAGGGATACTTTACAATAGATGCTAATGTCGCATAGGTCAACGCATAGCCTTTTTCATCCTTACCACGATAAGCATGTGTAAGAATACGAAGCGCGTTTGCATTACCCTCAAAATGCGTTAGATCAGACCATTGCTTTATGGAAACTTGCTCCTGAAATTTACGCCCCGCTCCTTCGGTAAAATAGGAGGATATCGCCGCTTCGCCTGAATGACCAAAAGCGGGGTTACCCAAATCATGAGAGAGACATGCAGATGAAATTATGTTTCCAACTTCCTGAAGAAATGGGACATCTTGGTCGAGATTAGGGTTTTCTTTCTTCATCAAGTTATAAAATAAACGTCCTAAAGAACGTCCCACACTTGCAACCTCCAAACTATGCGTCAACCGATTATGGACAAATACAGCGCCCGGTAAGGGAAAAACCTGCGTTTTATTTTGAAGCCTTCTAAAAGGTGACGAAAAAATCAATCTGTCATAATCACGTTGAAATTCCGATCGGGCGTCGAAATATTCCGTTACTTCTCTATGTTCATATCCCCAACGTTTTGCTGAAAGCAACTTTTTCCAATCCATCTAAAAAATAATCATTTTACCTTTTGCAAATATACAGTTTCTAAACTTGAGGAACATAAAAGCGACTTATCATTTAGTCTAATGTTAGATATTTTAATGAGTACAACGATTAATAAAGGATGCGAGAGGTCAGCTATCACTTCACGTTACCAGCACATGGACACCTCCTCGCTTTTTTAAAGACGAAAGTAATATCAAAACAGCCTAGGACTCGTGACAAGCAGATCCGCAGACCAACATAAGAAAGACTTTTATCACATTGCTTCCCCGTGTCAAGTGTATTTATTATTTTTATAGCGTATCAAACGAGTAACAATGGCTTTCAAACTTCTTCAACATAAAAACTTTATTCATACTTTAAACGGTAAAAACACCCATTTGATTGTTTTGAAAAACCGCAGCGGTATGCAGGTCGCATTTACAGATTATGGCGCACGTATTGTAAGCATTCTCGTTCCCGACAAAAATGGCGAACTCCGAGACGTGATATTAGGATTCGGATCTATCGGGGAATATCTTGATGCCAAAGAAAAATTTCACGGAGCTACCATAGGACGGTTTGCAAACAGAATCGCAAACGGTAAGTTTTCACTAAATGACCAATTCTATACACTGCCACAGAATAATGGCACTAACTGTTTACATGGAGGACTATCAGGGTTTCACGATAAAGTATGGGATAGACAAGTGTCTTTTAAAAAGAAAGTAGACTTTTACCTTAGCTCGCCTGACGGTGACGAGGGATTTCCCGGAAACCTTCGTGTGAATGTATCATTTGAATTAAACGAAGATAACGAAATATTGATTAAATATCGAGCGATCTGTGATAAAGACACAATATTGAACTTAACAAACCATGCGTATTTCAATCTTAATGGGGAAGGAAATGGAGATGTCTTAAACCATCAATTAACGATTCCATCAACCCATTTTATACCGATTAACGAAAATCAAATACCCCTTGGTCAAGAAGCTCCGGTCGAAGAAACTCCATTTGATTTCAGAAACACAAAATCTATTGGAAAGCATATTAATAATGACGATGTGCAATTAGCATATGGAAATGGATATGACCACACATTTGTAAACTCGCAGCCATTCACACAAGTAGCTGCTTCTGCATATTCTCCGGAATCGGGAATACGGCTTGAAGTAAAGACGACAGAACCTGGAATACAACTATATACAGGAAATTTCCTTTCTGAAAAGGATAAGGGAAAATCTGGTGAAAATTACGGACCCAGAGGAGCTTTCTGCTTAGAAACGCAACATTATCCAAACAGCCCGAACGAGCCGAGATTCCCTTCGGTCGTACTTAAAGCGGATACTTCATTCACATCACAAACTAGTTTCCGGTTTTCAGTAAATAAATAAGAACTCGACTGTCGAAGTCCAAATTCTCGATTGATCTATTTCAAAAAGCAGACACTCGAGATTCAACTATTTGTTATCAATAAACAAAATACGTATTTTTGTAAAATAATCTATATCGCAAATAAATGTAATTCATAGCTTCAAATAAAATAGTATTTACTCACCTACCAAGTCCGCTTGCTAGCATCCGTTGATAACTATATTTAAAGTTATGATTAATCTTCAAAAAATTTCTTATACCCATCCGAACAAGGATATTCTTTTCACGAATATTAATATTACCATCAATCCCTCGGATAAAATTGCCCTAGTAGGCAATAACGGGAGTGGTAAGTCAACATTACTACAGCTTATCGCAAAAAAGCTGATCCCTACAAGCGGCCAAATCATCAACAACTCCAAAGTATATTATATCCCGCAAATATATGGTCAATATGACCATTATACCGTCGCTGAGGCTCTCGGTATAGCCGATAAACTCCACGCCATGCGTGAAATTATACAAGGTAGCGTTTCCGAAAAACATTTTGAACTGCTCGACAACGATTGGCAGATTGAGGACAAATGCATCGAAGCATTAAAAAAATGGGAGATCCCCGAAAATAACATGTTTCGTAAAATCGGACAGTTAAGCGGAGGGCAAAAGACAAAGGTCTTTTTAGCGGGAACTGAACTACATAACGCAGATATCTTGTTGATGGATGAACCGAGCAACCATTTGGATAGCCATAGTAGAAACCTGTTATATAACTGCATCGAATCTACAAACCATGGTTTAATGATAGTTAGTCACGACAGACAACTATTAAATTTAACAAAAAAAACTTACGAACTAAGCCATGGACAAGTCAAGATATATGGGGGTAATTATAACTTCTATCAACTCCAGAAAGAACACGAGCTAGAAACGCAAGTGCTCCAAATACAATCAAAGGAAAAAGATTTAAAGAAAGCCAAGGAGCAGGAACGAAAGACCCTAGAAAGATTCGAAAGAACCAACGCAAGAGGAAAGAAAAAGCAAGAAAATGCTGGAATCTCTCGTATTATGATGAACACGTTACGAAACGCCGCTGAAAATAGCACATCAAAAGCGAAGGATGTACACAGAAGCAAGATTACTAATATTTCTACTGATTTAACAGCATTGCGGTCTGACCTTTTGTCATTGCCTACAATTAAATTAAATATAGAAAATTCTGGGCTGCACAGGGGGAAGACAATTTACCAAGCATGTGATTTAAACGTTAGGGTCGCAGGAAAATTATTGTGGAATAAAGGTATACAACTCCATATCGAAAGTGGGGATCGTATATCCTTACGGGGAAATAACGGTTCTGGAAAAACGACACTCATCAATATTCTGTTAGGGAAAATAAAAGCGGATGAAGGTAGTCTAAAGTCAGCAACCGTCAAAAGTATCTATTTTGATCAAGATTATTCCCTTATAGAAGATCAAAAATCGATATATGAGATGGCACAATCGTTTAACGACGGCGGGCTTGAAGAGCATGAAGTCAAAATCAGATTAAATCGCTTTTTATTTCCCAGCGACACTTGGGGGACTTTGTGCAGTAGTTTAAGCGGCGGGCAGCGTGTAAAGTTAATCCTTTGCTGTCTTACAATCTGCGAAAAATCGCCCGATATCTTATTTATGGATGAGCCCACAAACAATATCGATATACAAAGTATGGACATTCTGACTAAGACCTTAAGTGACTATCAAGGCACATTAGTCGTAGTATCCCACGATGAAACGTTCTTAAGCCGACTGAACATTAACAGGACAATAACCTTGGGTTAAAATATAAATCGAGCTCTCCTTATATAGCGATGGCTCGATCTTATATTTTTTGAAATGCAACAAACTTGAATCGATATCTTATTTAGAACCAGCTATTTCAACAAATCTGATAGAGCTTTTTCCACTTTTGGAAAACAAAACGCTTCTAGATTTTTATTAAACATTCGTACAATCTCTTGATTGCACAAATTCCCAATACTCCCTTCGTGCGTATGATTTACAACTTTTGACGGTTTAAACGTTCCTTGTTCGATTGCTAGCCCAATATTACGATACGCCTCTCTAAAAGGCACTCCTTGCAACACCTCGTTATTCACAACCTCGACGCTAAAAAGATAATCGTATTTGGGATCATTCAAAACATCTTCTTTGACAGAAATATAATCCAGCATAAATGTAGCAATTTCTAGACAATCGGAAAGAGATTGAAACGAAGGAAAAAGATTCTCCTTAAGCAATTGCAAGTCTCTATGGTATCCAGACGGAAGATTTGTTGTCATCATTGCAATTTCATTTGGTAAAGCTTGAATCTTATTACATCGCGATCGTATCAACTCGAAAACATCTGGGTTTTTCTTATGCGGCATGATACTCGAACCAGTGGTTAGGTTCGCTGGGAAAGAAATAAAGCCAAAATTTTGATTAATAAATAAACAAACATCCATGGCGAACTTCGCAAGTGTAGCAGCAACCGCACTCATACCTTGAGCCAGTATGCGCTCCGTTTTACCACGCCCCATTTGCGCATATACAACATTATAATTTAAATCGTCAAACCCAAGCAATTCAGTTGTCAACGACCTATTTAAAGGAAATGATGACCCATATCCTGCAGCTGAACCTAGGGGATTTTTATTGCAGATCTTCCACGCGGCCTTCAAAAGCTCTAGATCATCAACTAAACTTTCTGCATAAGCACCAAACCATAGACCAAAAGAGGAAGGCATTGCAATTTGTAAATGCGTGTATCCAGGAATAAGTACATTTTTATGTTTGTCACTCAGTTCAATTAGCTTGTTGAATAACCCTTCTACCTGCATTACAAGATTCTGAATTTCGGAACGAAAATACAGTTTCAGGTCAACCAAAACTTGATCGTTCCGAGACCTACCTGAATGAATTTTTTTCCCTGCTTCACCTACACGTTCAGTAAGCAACATCTCTATTTGAGAATGAACGTCCTCTACCGAATCATCAATTGTAAAAGTATTATTCTGGATCTCTTTATAGATATTTTTTAACTCCGCTTGTACTGCACTCAAATCACTATCTGAAAGTAAACCGATACTGTTTAACATCTTAGTATGTGCTAGAGAACCGAAAACATCCGAAGCAGCAAGATGTAAATCCATCTCCCGATCATTCCCCACCGTAAACGACTCAACAAACGAATCTACGTTAATATTTTTTTGCCAAATTTTCATTCAATAAGTTTTTATATAACCAATAACCTCGTCGTCCAATCTCAGCCTGACTATGAGACAAGTTAGGCGAGTTAAATTATACACAGCACAAATGTATAAAAATACAATACAAAATGAGAATCCGGTTACGACAGAACTCAACATTTGATATAACAAACCGCAAATCTCAACGGTTGAATCTCTTACGCCTTTTATGTGCATACCAAACTAAGTCTAAAAAATGCAATTCCTTAAACGATTCGCATCAATTTTAACAATTATTCAAATCTGCCAACAATTTTTTTTCTAAGCAAATATGCGTCTACTGCCTAAAAACCAAATAAAAAAGTGATCACTTACTTTTTTTTAAAAAATATCTTTGCGTGAATAATATATATCCATATGTTTGTAGACGTAAAGG
>NZ_JABMCQ010000116.1 GCF_013179575.1 Sphingobacterium shayense
GTATTGGATTTGCGTAATAACGGTGGTGGATCGCTACAAGAAGCAATAGAATTAACAGGATTATTTATTGATAAAGGACCGGTCGTTCAGGTACGGGATGTTCGTGATCGTGTTGAAGTCGATAATGATGAAGAACCTGGAGTCGCCTGGGGAGGACCGTTTGGTGTGTTAATTAATGGTTTCTCTGCGTCTGCATCCGAAATTTTTGCTGGGGCGATTCAAGATTATGGCCGAGGTGTGATTTTGGGATCTAAATCCTATGGTAAAGGAACGGTGCAGTCAGCGATTGAAATGGAGCGCTTTATCAGTGCAACCAACAAGCTATTAATAAAGGCACGTGGTGGGGAAGCCGATCCGGACACTCCAACTGGAGCCCCTGAATATGGTCAGATTAACATTACAATGGGGAAATTTTATCGGGTGAATGGCAGTAGTACACAACATAAAGGGGTAACACCAGATGTCGCATTTCCAACACAATTTTCTTCAGAAAAGTTTGGCGAGAGTTCTGAACCCTCAGCATTGCCATGGGATCAGATCGAGCCCTCGAATTTCAAAAAAATAACTGACCTATCAACAATCACGAGTAAATTGAATACGCTCCATGAGGACCGTATGAAATCTTCTCCAGAGTATGCGTATTTGCTTGAAGACATTGAAGAATTCAAGAAATTAGATTCTATTCAAGAAATCAGTCTCAATGAGGTCGAGTTACAAAAAGAACGTGACAAAACAAAAGCAAAAAACAGAGCTCGTATTAATAAAGGGTTAGAAATTCGTGGACTACCGTTATGGAAAGAAGGCGAACCACAGCCTAAAACAGAGTTTGATTTCGTATTGGATGAAAGTTTAAATGTGATGTCGGATTATATTAATCAGACGAAATCGGAATAAAACCCGCTTTCGATCGCAATAGTTTCTGAGAACGGTCTATTGTTTTCTCAACGACAATACATCATTTGACAATACTATATTATCCTTTCAAGGCAATCTAGAACTGCTTTGAAAGGATTTTTTTATATGAATTATCGGATTTTCGTGGAGGACGCGGATAAGTATTGAACGTGAATTGTTTACATTGGGGCGAGTGACTGCCGAGAGCTTTCCGTGTCATCATTTCTGTTGAGTTTTTTCGATGATGTATAAGGACAGATTTGATTAAACGAAACAGGGCGATCAATATGAACGCCCTGTTTCAAATATCATTATTGTCGTTTATTTACCTACTTTGTGTCCTTTTACTGCAAAGAAAAGGATATACAGATAAGCTGGTATCATCGCGTATAAGAATGCATGTTGAAAATCTATATTCAAGGTGTCCTTAAGGTATCCGTAAACAAGGGGCCAAATAGCTCCTCCTGCAATACCCATAATCATAATAGCCGATCCTGTTTTCGTAAAACGGCCTAGACCCTTTATTCCCAAAGGGAAAATTGCTGGCCACATTAACGCGTTTGCGACGCCTAATAGGGCAACGAATATAAACGAAGTAGTCCCGGTAGTGAACACTGAAATTATGGTGAAGATGATACCGATGAGTGTACATATACGAAGTGCGAACTGTTGAGAAACGAATCTTGGTATTGCAATTATGCCTACAATGTAACCAACGAGCATACATGCCAATGTAAAGGCGGTAGCATAAGTAACAAAGAAATGGTGGACATTTAATTCTCGTCCGTAAACACCGATAATATCCCCCGCCATTACCTCAACCGATACACAAAAGAAGATGGCTAATGAACCTAAAAAGAGATGTGGATACTCAAACACGCTCTTCTTCTTAGTTTGTTGGACAGCGGAAAGATCAACTTCTTCTTCTGCATCAACGTCAACTTCGGGTAGTTTTGTAAATTTTAGGAATATGGCAAATAAAACAAAAATAACGGCAAGAGCAATATAAGGCGTGTGTACACGTGCTACTAGGCTGTCGAGAATTACATTTTTCTCCGCTAGGTCAACAGCCGCTTCTAAACGCGTCGTAACTTCACCGGCGTCTTTTAGGAAAAGTGTACCGAATAGGATTGGGACAATAATACCCGCGGTTTTATTGAAAAATCCAGCAATAGAGATGCGTTGTGCTGCGCTGTCAATCGGGCCAATTATACTTAAGTAAGGGTTAACGGCAGTTTGTAATAAAGCCATTCCTGATCCTTGAATGAAAATACCAGTTAGAAATAAACTATAACTTCTGTTATCGGCTGCGGGGATGAATATAAGAGATCCAAGACCTAAAATCAATAGACTAACGACTAATCCATTTTGAAAGCCAATCTTTTTTAAGATCCAAGAACTGGGAATCGCCAAGAAGAAATACGCAATGTAAGAAGCAAAGGTTACAAAAAAAGCTTGTAGGTCGGTCTCGAGGTTACAGGCTATCTTCAAAAAAGGAATTAAGGTTCCGTTGGCCCATGTTATAAAGCCTAAAATAAAGAACAGGGCACAACAGATGGCCATAGGCCTAAATTCTGTCTTACCGGAGGTAGTTGTACTCATCGTGTTATATTAAATTGTTAGTTTATGTCATAAAATACAATCCCGGCAGTTTGCCTTGGTAATTTTGTATATACAAGACTAATAAAATATATTGATATAATGAAGAGTTGTACTTTACTCAAACGGTTGCACGAATATAAAAAATTGGAGAGCCTCCGTTGGGCGGAGGCTCTCCAAAACCTAAACCGTATCATAAAACCATTTCGATGGTATATATATAATACAGAATAGATAAAATATTGTTTTAAAAAGAGTTGTTTTTTTTAATGATGGCAACTGTGAGCCTCGAAATACAAACAGGCTGTTGTTGTTCATCTTTAATTCTGATATCCCAAACATGACTAGTGCGACCTATATGGACCGGTGTACAGTATGCATTAACTATGCCGGAGGAGACGGATCTAAGGTGATTGGCGTTGATTTCCATTCCTACACCAACGTATTTCGAATTGTCAATAATCATATTAGAGGCGACGCTGCCGACGGACTCTGCGAGTACTACAGAGGCGCCGCCATGAAGCAAGCCAAACGGCTGTTTTACTCGGTCTGTTACAGGCATTTGTGCAACTAACAGATTTGAGTCGATCTGAGTCGCCTGAATCTCTAGAAATCCTGTCATGTATTTGGCGAAGATGTCATTAACCTCGGCCAGCGAATAATTTTTAAACCAAAGTGTCGACATTTTCATTGTTTAAATAGCGTTCTCGTAAAATTATTCTGTGATGTGACAAATGTCCCGCCACAACGTATAGAAATGCTTTGACGGTTATTAAACGCCCTGATGCCATTCCTTTTCGTTCTAGTTCAGTCTCATTGAAGGTGTTAAAAAGGATTAAATTTGCTTTCCGAAGATGAATGAATTCTTCGATAATATCGTCAAAAGTACGTTCGTTGTGCCGGCCATTTTGCACGAATTCATCTTGTTCAAAAGGGGAGAGCTCCGTCATGTCGTTGCGTGCGAATCGTAATGCGCGATAAACCATCACGCGTTCAGTATCTATGATGTGACATAGAACTTCCTTAATTGTCCATTTCCCTGGAGCATAAGTGTAATCTCCCATATCTTCCGGAATGGTGCGTATAAATTCTGGGAAAGTGTCTAGTTGCTCCTGAAGTTCTTCTATGACGGGTCCAACAACATTTTCTATATAGTCACTGTAGATCGCTGGATATTCATCAGACTTGAGTGGGTTCATAACGCAAATTGCTTTTAAGTATAATTCTAAATGTAGTTCCTTTTCCTATTTCGGACTCTTTGACAAAAATTTGTCCTTGGTGATAGTCAACCATGCGCTTAGTTAAACTTAAGCCTAAACCCCAACCTCGTTTTCGTGTGGTGAATCCTGGCTGGAAGATAGTGTCAAAACTCGACTTAGGAATTCCTTTTCCTGTATCGCTAATGTCTATAAAAATTTCCTCTTTTGCAATGTTGTCGCTAATGTTAATCGTTATTTTTCCTTCCGACTCGATTGCGTTTACCGCGTTCTTTAACAAATTTTCAATGATCCAGTCGAACAATTGGATGTTCAATTTTGCCTCGACTGACTTGTCTCCATGGAGTTCAAAAATTATTTTCTCGCTTGTACGGATTTTGAAATATTGAACATAATCTTGTATGATACTATATACGCCATGATTAGTTAGGGTCGGTGTTGATCCTATCTTAGAGAATCTATCAGCAACAATTTCTAGGCGATTGACATCTCGTTCCATTTCGTTTAGTATACTGTCGTCCGTCGCGTCAAATTTGGTTCTGACTAGTTCGAGCCACCCCATAAGTGAGGAAATGGGGGTTCCAAGTTGATGAGCGGCTTCTTTCGCCATACCCACCCAAACGAGATTCTGTTCACTCTTTTTAATGGAGTTAAATACCGTGTAGGCAATGATTAAGAAGATAGCAATCAAAGAGAGTTGCAGATAAGGGAAAATGCGTAACTGTCGAAGTGGTTCAGAGTCTCTAAAGTAGACCGACCATTCTTCTCCAGTATCGAGATGTAAAGCGATAGGGCTGTGATTTCGCTTCATCGTCGCCAATTGGTCACGAAAATATGCCGGGTCATAGAATAAGTTGGAATCGGCTTGTTCTTTTATATTTGTTTTCGTGCTGTCCAAATCCCTCCAAAAAATAATGTTGTTATCCGCGTCTGTTATAATAGCTGGAATGCTGAGACTATCACGGACAGCATACACGAAACTAATAAATTGATCATCTACATCAGGCATTGTAACAATACTACGCGTGCTCATTGCCCAGACTTCTGCTTTGGTTCTTTCTGATTTGGAGAGACTTTTTACAAGATAATTTGTATACAATAATGATGCTGCTGCAATGAATGCTGCAAACAGAAAGAGAAATGCTTTCCATCGTTTTTTAGATTGGAGTTGATATAGATGGTCGTTGTTTTTTATCATTCAGTTGCAAAATAGCTATTTTTTAGCATACCTAGAAAAGCGAAACTCATAAACAGAATACTTAGTTTCCGATCATAAATACGTATTTTTGTAAGATGAGTTCACAAAGAAAGGTTAGGGTGCGTTTTGCACCAAGTCCGACAGGCGGTTTACATTTAGGAGGTGTACGGACAGCATTGTTTAATTATCTTTTCGCTAAACAACATGGCGGTGATTTTATTTTGAGAGTTGAGGATACTGACCAGACACGTTTTGTACCTGGAGCAGAAGAATACATAAATGAATGTTTAGAGTGGTGTCGAATTCTACCAGACGAGAGTCCCGATAAACCGGGCGCATGCGGTCCGTATCGTCAAAGTGAACGGAAAGCTTCTTACAGAGCCTACGCAGAGGCGTTGGTCGAAAAAGGATATGCCTATTATGCTTTCGATACGTCGGAGGAACTTGAAGAACAACGTAACGTACACCCAAATTTCCGTTATTCGCATGAGAATAGATTGGGGCTTCGTAATTCTCTTAGTTTAAGTGTAGAGGAAACAGATGCTCTTTTGGCCGCAGGGACGCCACATACGATACGGATAAAGATGCCTACGGACGAGACCATATATTTTGAAGATATGATCCGCGGAGCAGTTACCTTTGAAACTAATCTCGTGGATGACAAAGTCTTGTTAAAAGCCGACGGGATGCCGACCTACCATCTCGCAGTAGTGGTTGATGATAAAGCAATGGAGATCTCACATATTTTTCGGGGAGAAGAATGGTTGCCTTCGGCTCCGGTCCACATATTGCTTTGGGAATACTTAGGTTGGAAAGAAGAGATGCCGCATTGGGCTCACCTTCCATTAATTCTTAAGCCAGACGGGAAGGGAAAGCTAAGTAAACGTGATGGCGATCGATTAGGTTTTCCGGTGTATGCAATGAACTGGGCTGATCCTAAAACACGAGAAGTTACCAAAGGATTCCGTGAAACAGGCTTTTTGCCTGAGGCATTTGTGAATATGTTGGCGACCCTAGGGTGGAACGATGGGACCGAAAAGGAAATATTTACGTTGGAGGAACTTATAGCTGCTTTTTCGGTCGAAAGGATTAATAAATCTGGAGCGAAATATGATTTCGAAAAAGCGAAGTGGTATAATCATGAATGGATGAAGATTACACCAAATGAGATATTATTGCCGCAAGTAGAAGCAAGTTTTGCACAGTATGATGTTGCTTCTCCAAACGAATTTTACCTTGATTCTGTTCTATCGTTAGTCAAAGAAAGGATGACATTCGTAGATGATTTTTGGTCGCAAGCTTCATTTTTCTTTGTTGCGCCTAGGACACTAGATCTAGATGCAGTGAAGGGTAAATGGAGTGATGATAAGTCGGTATTTTTTAGTCAGTTGATTTCATGCGTTGACCAATTAGAAAATTGGAAAGCAGAAGAATTCGCTGTCTTGTTTAAAGATAAAGTAGCAAATTCAGGAATGAAAATAGGTGAACTGATGATGCCCTTACGCATTATGCTTGTTGGTGGAAAATTCGGTCCTGACGTTTTTCAGATCGCGGAGCTTCTTGGTAAAGAAGAAGTTAATTCCCGTGTGAATTATGCTCTAGGGTTATTAAACTAATTTAATTCGGCTCACTTATTATTAAAGTGGGCTGAACTAAATAGTTTTTTTTGTACTTTAGGTAATAAAAAAACCTCAAGTATAACAAAAATGAAGAAAAAAACCTATTACCTTTTGATCGCTACCGTATGCTTTTTTATGGTAGCTTGCTCAAGCCCAAAACAACTCGCTCAATATCCTGAAGAAAAATTAGATTGGAAATTGGGATCGCAAGCCTATACTTTTAGACTTTTCTCTTTTGCAGAGGCACTTGATAAAATTCACGCAAGTGGTTTACATTTTGTAGAGGCCTTCCCTGGTCAGACGATCGGTGCTGGAAGCGAGGAAAAATTTACGTACGAATTATCAGAGGAAGGACGAAAGCTTGTTAGAAAACTTTTGAAAGAGAAAAAGGTAACCTTACACGCCTACGGGGTAGTTGGCGCCAAGGATGCTCAAGAATGGGAAAAAGTGTTTGCTTTTGCCAAAGAACTCGGAGTAAAAGTCATCACTTGCGAGCCTGATGAGAAACATTTAGATGTTGTTTCGGATTTATGTGATAAATATGATATTAAAGCCGCTATCCACAATCACCCGAATCCTTCCCATTATTGGAATCCGGAAACTGTATTGAAAGCCATAGATGGAAGGAGTCCTCGGATGGGGGCCGCGGTGGATGTAGGGCATTGGATGCGTTCTGGTTTAGATCCCGTAGAATGTTTAAAAAAATTAGAGGGGCATATCATTCATTCTCATTTTAAAGATTTGAATGAATTTGGTGATAAAAAGGCACATGACGTCCATTGGGGTACAGGGAAACTTCCGATTGAAGCAGTAATCGCAGAGCTCAAAAGACAGAAGTTTACCGGCATGTTGTCGGCGGAGTATGAATATAATTGGGAAAATAACCAACCCGATGTGCAGGCTAGTGTAAGCAATTTTCGCGCGTTATTAAAGAAGTAAACGATTGATAGAGGCTGCTTTGAACGATGAAGATAGCCTCTATTTTTTTAGTCAAATGCATCGCTCGAGAATGATTGGTTATTCTTGAGCATGTATGCCATTGTACGTATTACTCGGTCGTGTTTTTTTACGAACGGATTTTCTTCGTTCCACACATATCCTGCAAGAACAGCACAGATTTTTCGTTTAACCTCTGGGTTTTCAGGACGGTGAAAGAATAACGTCTGAAGGTTCCCCGTGTACCACTCTTTTACATATGTCGTAAACACATCAATCCCTCTTTGCATATAATCAGCGTATTCGGTCTGCCAATCAATTGTTTCTCCCTGTAACTGTCTGTGTACTAATTTCGCTGAAAGTATTCCTGATTCGGTGGCGAAACACACCCCTGAGGAAAATACTGGATCAAGAAATTCTGCACTGTTTCCGGTAAGAGAATAGCCGTTTCCATACATTTTTGTTACGGCTGAAGAATAGTTTTTGAGATGTATAGGTTCAAATTCGAAAATCGTATTTTCAAAACGATTTACGTAAAAATCAGATAGCTGTATGGCCTTCCTTAAGGCTTCTGCTGTTCCTTTTTCTCCCTTCAATTGCTCAATAAATGCTGTATCTGCAACAAGGCCTAAGCTCGTTAGGCCATTTGAAAATGGTATTACCCAAAGCCAAACCTCCGTATCAAGTACATCAAATGAGATTTGGGTTCCTTTTACGCCGTCTAATCTATTTATATCTTTCACATGAGTGAAGATGGCTGAATGTGGATTAAGCTGAGAAGTTTTATTTAGACCCAAAAGTCGAGGTAATACTCGTCCGTAGCCACTGGCATCTATTACAAATTTTGCTTTTATCTGCGAGCGAACTCCTAATTTATCTTCGATTGTCGTTATGGATGTCGATTTTTCAAATTGAATATCCGTTGCGGTGGTTTCAAATTGGATGTCAACACCCTTACTTTTAAGATCTTGAGTCATTACCATATCAAAATCCGCCCGGGGTGCTTGCCAGGTCCAATCCCATCCTTCCCCGAATTTATCGCTGAAGTCGAAAACACTAAATATGTCACCACGGATAAACTCCGCACCTCTCTTTTTTTCAAAACCATAGCGGTCTAGAGCTTCTAAGAGGCCGGCTTCTTGAAAATTATCCATGACACGAGGAATCAGACTTTCACCTACGACAATTCGCGGAAACTTCGATTTTTCAATAACTTTTATATGTACCCCTTTCCGCTGTAGGTAGCCCGCAGCGACACAACCAGAGGGTCCGGCACCAATAATTAAAATATCAACTTCCTGGATATCCATGTTGGTGGATTAAAATTAAATTATATTACTTTTGCCCTATTAAACTTGAAGCCAAAGATAAGAGTTATCTCATTGCTTTTTTGAGTATAGTCAAAATTAGAAAAGAATACGTTCGATTAAATGATTTCAGTAGAGAAAAAAATAACGTTACTACAGTTTTACGATATAATATTTAATGGGCAACCATTAAGTATAGATCGAGAAGTATGGCGTATCGTGGAAGAAAGTCATACATTTCTTAAAGCATTTGCTGCAGATAAAGTCATTTATGGCGTAAACACGGGCTTTGGGCCAATGGCGCAATATCGTATTAAAGACGAAGACACACACCAGTTACAATACAATCTGATTCGCAGTCATGCTGCTGGGACGGGAGAGCTACTCTCCCCAATCCAGATTAAGGCCGCTATGTTAACCAGATTGTTAAACATTTCTAAAGGGAAGAGTGGTGTTCATAAAAGTGTGATCGCCCTCCTAGGGGAACTTATAAATCGAGACATCACTCCGGTTATCTTTGCCCACGGGGGGGTAGGAGCGAGTGGTGATTTAGTGCAGCTAGCACATCTAGCACTTGTATTGATAGGAGAGGGCGAGGTTATTTTTCGAGGTGAACGAAAACCAACATCAGTGGTTTTTGCAGAACAAGAATTAAAGCCTATTGAAGTCGTTGTACGAGAAGGCTTGTCTTTAATCAACGGAACCTCAGTCATGACTGGAATCGGCTTAGTCAATTATTTTCTAGCTCAAAAACTACTTGATTGGTCCTTATGGTTATCCAGTTCGATGAATGAGGTGGCAAAAGCGCATGATGATCATTTTTCGTTAACCTTAAACGAAGTCAAATTGCACGAAGGACAAAGGGAAATAGCTCGGCGAATGCGCGTACATTTGGATGATAGCTCTTTGATAAAAAAGCGTGAAGAGGATCTGTATTCTGGCAACAATCAGGAAGAAATTTTTAAAGACAAAGTACAGGAATATTATTCCTTGCGTTGTGTTCCCCAGATTTTAGGACCAATCCTTGAGACAATTGAACAAGTCGGACGAGTTCTTGAGGATGAACTTAATTCTGTGAGCGATAATCCTATCATATCAGTCGAAGATAAGAATGTTTACCATGGCGGTAATTTCCATGGAGACTACATTTCGTTGGAGATGGACAAACTCAAATTAGCGATTACACGTTTAACGATGTTGTCTGAACGGCAACTCAATTATCTTATGAATGAGAAAATAAACGGGATACTACCCCCTTTCGTGAATATGGGTAAGCTCGGGTTTAATTTTGGAATGCAGGGTGCACAATTTACCGCAACTTCCACCACTGCGGAAAACCAAACACTCGCTACCTCGATGTATATTCATAGTATCCCCAATAATAACGATAATCAGGATATCGTAAGTATGGGGACGAATGCTGCCGTTATTACACATAAAGTGATTGTCAATGCTTTTGAAGTTATTGCAATACAAATGATGTCAGTTTGCCAAGCGATCGATATTTTAAGTTACCAAAATTTTGTATCTTCAAAGACAAAAGCGGTATATAACGATGTTAGAACGATGGTTCCTGCATTTTCGGACGATAAGCCACTTTATCATGCAATACAAAAGGTGAAAGATTATTTGATGCAGCGATAATATATGGATAAATTGAGATGTGCATTAGTTACAGGAGGTTCTCGAGGCATTGGTAGACATATTTGTCAAAAATTAGCGATTGAACTCGGGTATCATGTGTTGATAAATTATCAAGGTAATCAGGAGGCTGCCCTAGAGTGTCTAGCGATCATTAACAATTTGGGCGGCACAGGCGAGATCATAAAATTTGATGTCGGTGTAAATCAGGACGTAAAACAAGCGCTAGACACGTGGACTGAAAACAACCCTACAGCCGTGATGGAGGTTATTGTCAATAATGCAGGGGTTGCTAGAGATGGGTTGTTTATGTGGATGTCTGAAAGCGATTGGTCCATAGTACTGCAAACTTCATTGCAAGGGTTTTATAATGTTACTAACTTCTTTATTCAAAAATTACTGCGTAATCGTTACGGCCGTATCATAAATATCGTGTCTGTTTCTGGATTGAAGGGTACAGCCGGTCAAGTTAATTATTCGGCCGCTAAGGCCGGTGTTGTCGGTGCAACAAAAGCGTTAGCGCAAGAAGTCGCAAAACGTAATATTACGGTAAACGCTGTTGCTCCTGGGTTTGTGAGGACCGATATGACAAAGGATATGGAGGAAGGAGATTTGGTGAAAATGATCCCAGCAAAACGTTTCGGAGAACCTGAAGAAGTAGCGGATCTTGTTTGTTTCTTAGCTTCTAGGAAATCGGGATATATTAATGGAGAGGTTATCAATATAAATGGGGGAATATATTCGTAAGAGAAGGTAAATGGACAGGCGTGTAGTAATAACAGGAATGGGGATTTATTCGTGCATAGGAACGAATTTGGGGCAAGTGCAAGAGTCATTATTCAATGGCGCGTCGGGTATAGTGATCGACGAACAGCGCTTGGCTTTTGGTTTCAAATCCCCCCTTACAGGCATGGTGCCAGTGCCCGATCTTAAACAGATTCTTGGGCGCAGGCAGCGTATCAGTATGGGAGAAGAATCTGAGTATGCATATATGGCGACAACGGAAGCGTTAAGGAATGCAAGAATTTCCGAAGAAGAGTTACTTTCCCGAGAGGTTGGTATTTTATATGGGAATGATTCTGTTTCCAAAGCGGTTGTCGAAGCAATCGATATTGCGCGGGAGAAACGTGATACACAACTGATAGGTTCCGGGGCAATATTCAAGTCCATGAATTCAACGGTGACGATGAACTTAGCGACAATTTTTGGCCTTTCAGGCGTCAATATGACGATCAGCGCCGCATGTGCGAGTGGGTCTCATGCCATTGGCCTAGGGTTTATGTTTATCCAACAAGGTATGCAAGATCTAATTATCTGTGGGGGAGCCCAAGAGATTAATCCTTATGCGATGGCGAGTTTTGATGGTTTAGGTGTATTTGCCACAGATATTGAACATCCAACAATGGCTTCCAGACCGTTTGATAAACGAAGAACCGGGCTTGTACCGAGCGGCGGAGGAGCGACCGTTATACTTGAAAGCTATGAGTCTGCGATCAAGCGTAATGCTCCTATTATCGCAGAAGTGGTCGGCTATGGATTTTCCTCAAATGGAGGGCATATTTCTACTCCCAATATTGACGGTCCTGCAAAGGCGATGCGACGCGCCCTTGAGCAGGCCGGTTTGAAACCAGACGACGTTTCGTATATCAATGCTCATGCTACCTCAACGCCAATTGGGGATGCAAATGAAGCTAAGGCGATTTTGGATGTTTTTGGCGGTAATCCTTACGTTAGTTCCACTAAATCAATGACTGGTCATGAGTGTTGGATGGCAGGTGCTTCTGAAATTGTCTATTCTACGTTGATGATGCAACACGACTTTATTGCTCCAAATATTAATTTGCAAGAACCTGATGACGCGATTCGAGAATTAAATTTAGTTTCAAGTACGTTAAAACAAGAATTTGACATATATTTGTCTAATTCATTCGGATTTGGTGGTACTAATTCCGCGCTGGTAGTAAAGAAATTTAATAATGGATAAAGTGAGTGTACATCATAAGATTAACGAAATATTGATAGAAGAGTTTGAGGTGGATAAGGCGGTTATCAATCCGGAAGCATCTCTTAAAGAATCACTCGACTTAGATAGCTTGGATTATGTGGACCTCGTTGTCATTATTGAATCGAACTTTGGCGTGAAATTAAGTGAGTCGGACTTCGCAGGTATGGTGACATTTCAAGACTTTTATGACACTGTAGAACGAAAAATTGCGGTGAAGCATTAAAAATAACGAACTAAATTATGCGCCAATGGGACGGAAAATCTAAAGGAACACTCCTTGGCTATAAGATTTTTATATTTTTAATTAAAAAGTTTGGCGTTCGTTCCGCTTATGGACTGCTATATTTCGTGGCTGCTTACTACTTCCTTTTTTACCCACAAAGTTTTCGAAATATTTTTTTTTACCTAAATAAAAGACAGGGAAATAGCCCATGGAAATCTTTTTGGAACGTCTATCGAACATACTACGTATTCGGTCAAACTATTATAGATAAGGTAGCGATTTCTGCTGGTTTTCGTGATCAATTTACCTACGAATTTGATGGTATAGAAGTGCTTAAAGATTCTCTGGCGAGGAAACAAGGAGGGATTTTAATATCGGCGCACGTTGGGAATTTTGA
>NZ_JABMCQ010000117.1 GCF_013179575.1 Sphingobacterium shayense
TGTATAATAGCACCTTTAACCGTGGCTGCTATATTAGGCGTCCACCGATTACTGATTTCCGTTATTAACGGTAAGATTGTATTACAAAGTGCATCAAGCTCTGGATTTGCTGAGCGAAGGTAAGCAGTCTCCTTTTTGAGCTCATCAAAGGCTTCTCCCGAATATACCAAAGCTGTGCCAAACGAATGTTTAACATGTTCAGCATTCTTATCTCGATCTCCTAATCCTATCCCGATACGAGCATCCAACTGAATCGAAATAAGACTCGATTTTATGTAAAATGTTGCTTCAAGAACTTTTTCTATTGCTATTTCTGCCTGGAAACTATCACCTCTAAAAATATCAAATTTATCGGAATAAACAGATAATGCGTTTCGTAGCTCCGGCATCCATACATCGGGATTACCGGTACGTGATTTGACAATATCCCCTGTTATTACTGCTATCATAGTTTTAGCGTTTCCATTCAAATATAACAACTGAATAACTTATCACCAAATTTAATGATAAAATATTTTATCAACAAATACAGTGATAAATTTAATTATCACTAAATACAACGATAATAAAAAGATCGTCCAATTTGAACGATCTTTAACGTGGATAGGTTATGTTAGGATTGACCAATCGAGTTTTCTACTAAACTACAATATTGACAATGCGACCTTTCACAAATATAAATTTTTTCACCACTTTCCCATCGAGATAACGCTGAACATCTGAATTCGACAAAACGGTTTCTTCAACCTGTTTATTATCCAAATCGAGCGCCAAAGACAAATTCATTTTCATTTTTCCGTTAATAGAAACAGGATATGCGAACTCCGATTCAACCAAATAGTTCGGGTTCAACACAGGGTAGCTCGCAAAAGAGATACCTCCTGGCTGATTACCTAGAAGAGACCATAATTCCTCGGTAATGTGAGGAGCATAAGGCTGAAGAACAACAATAAGGTCTTGAAGGATTTCACGCTTATTACACTTCAAATCTGTCAACTCATTAACACAAATCATGAAAGCCGAAACGGAAGTGTTAAAAGAAAAACGATCGATATCCTCTTCGACTTTCTTGATAATTTTATGCAAAGCCTTGTACTCAGCTTTGCTAGGCGTCTCATCCGACACTGCAAAGTTGCCTTGCGCATCGTAGAATAACCTCCAAACCTTACGTAAAAATTTACATACTCCTTCTATCCCATTCGTATTCCATGGTTTAGACTGTTCTAGTGGCCCCAAAAACATCTCATATAAACGAAGCGTATCAGCACCAAAGGATTCAATAATATCATCTGGGTTAACTACGTTAAATTTCGATTTAGACATTTTCTCTACCTCTGTCCCACAGAAATACTTACCATCTTCTAGAATAAACTCGGCCTGCGCAAAATCAGCGCGAAAAGATTTGAATTTTTCGATGTCCAAAACGTCATTATAGACGATACTCACATCGACATGCAATGGAATGGTAGTATATTGATCCTTTAAACCGTGAGAAACAAAAGTGTTCGTACCTTTACCTTGATCGTCTAACAATCGATAAACAAAACTCGATCGACCTTGGATCATCCCTTGATTAATAAGCTTCTTAAAAGGCTCTTCCTGTTGATGATACCCTAAATCTTTTAACACCTTATTCCAGAAACGTGAATATAATAGATGTCCAGTTGCATGTTCGGATCCCCCGATATACAAATCAACTGACTGCCAGTAATCAACAGCAGCCTTAGAAACAAAAGCAGAATCGTTTTCAGGGTCCATGTAGCGGAACCAGTACCAAGACGACCCAGCCCAGCCAGGCATCGTACTCCATTCATAATCAAAATGCCCGTTGTATTTCCAATTTTCAGCTCGTGCCAATGGTGGTTCTCCAGTTTCCGTCGGCAAATATTTATCAACTTCAGGTAACAATAACGGCAGTTCTTTCTCATCAATAAGATAAGGTAGTTTATCTTTAAAATAAACTGGAACAGGTTCTCCCCAATACCGCTGACGACCAAAAATAGCATCACGCATACGATAATTCACCTTAGCTCTACCTAACTTAAGTCCCTCCAATTTAGCAATTAGCGCAGGTACCGCCTCTTGATAAGTCATTCCATTTATGAAATCAGAGTTAATATAATGACCTTCCTTGTTCGAATCAGCCTGTTCCTCAATATTTTGCGAATCTGAAATCGGTATAATAGGTAATTGAAAATGCTTTGCAAAAACGTAATCTCGCTGGTCTCCCGACGGTACTGCCATCACTGCCCCAGTACCATAACCCGCAAGCACATAATCAGCAATCCAAATCTCAACCTTTTCACCTGTCAAAGGATGCTTTGCATATGCACCCGTAAATGCTCCCGAAACCGTCTTTGTATCAGCCATCCGATCAAGTTCAGACTTCTTAGCTGTTTTTTCTTTATACTGCTGAATTACAGATAATTGATCAGCAGAAGTTAAAGCGTCAACCAACTCATGCTCAGGTGCTAAAACTATAAAAGAAACACCATAAATTGTGTCCACACGTGTTGTAAAAACCTCGATAAAGGTATCTAATTCCGGAACAGGAAACTTCACCGTAGCTCCAACAGATTTACCGATCCAATTTTTCTGCATTTCAACAAGGGGCTCTGGCCAATCTAAATCATCTAAGCCACGAAGTAAACGATCTGCATATGCTGTAATGCGCATCGACCATTGCATCATCTTCTTTTGTTCAACCGGAAACCCACCCCGCTCAGAAACACCATTAATTACTTCGTCATTCGCGAGTACAGTTCCTAATGCAGCACACCAATTAACCGTACTTTCACGCAAGTATGCCAACCGGTATTTTAATAATTCAGATTCTTTCTGGTCCTGCGAAAATGCCCTCCAGTCGGATGCCGAAAATTCCGCAACATCATCATCGGACACCGCGTTAAGTCCTATAGATCCCGAAGTTTCAAAATGCTCAACCAAGGTATCAATCGATTCCGCTTTATCGGTCGTTTTATTATACCATGCATTGAACAACTGCATAAAAATCCACTGCGTCCATTTATAATACTTCGGATCCGAGGTACGAACCTCTCTCGACCAATCGAATGAAAAACCAATATTATCTAGTTGTTCTCGGTACCTTTTAATATTTACCTCGGTAGTAATCGCAGGATGTTGTCCAGTCTGAATTGCATATTGCTCCGCAGGTAGACCGAAAGAGTCATACCCCATTGGATGTAGAACATTAAATCCTTTTAGACGCTTATAGCGAGAAAAAATATCAGATGCAATATATCCTAGTGGATGTCCAACATGTAGTCCCGCCCCAGAAGGATAGGGAAACATATCTAAAACATAATATTTTGGTTTATCTGTGCTATCGGATGGTTTAAACGTTCCGTTAGCAGCCCAGAACTTTTGCCATTTTTTTTCTAAAGACTGATGATTGTATTCCATTTTTATAACCTGTTCTACTATTCTCAAAGAGAGGCGAAAATAGCGATTTTACCGCGAAATAGCATTAAAAGTTTCACAATTAACAATAAAATATGCATATTAGATGTTAATTCAATAGAGGAAAAAGAACATCGTTGCTGGAATATATTATATTAAAATATTTCTTTAATGAGCATTATTATTTACTTTCGCATCAAAATACATTAAAAACAACATATGTCGACTCACGAAGAAGGTTCACCAAGAAAGAAAACGAAGTCAGTTTATGTTTCTACTGTCATCAGTATCGCATTAGTATTACTTATGACGGGCTTACTAGGACTTATTTTAGTACACGCAAAGAATTTATCTAAATACGTCAAAGAGAATATCGTTCTCAATATTATCGTTAATGACAATGTCAATGAAGGTAACGTTCTCGCAATGCAAAAAGATATCGAAAAAGATCCGTATGTGTTACGAACCGAGTATATAAGTAAAGAATTAGCCGCAAAAAACCTGAAAGAAGACTTAGGAGAAGACTTTGTGGAATATTTAGGGCATAATCCATTACTACCGTCCATTGATGTTTACCTAAAGGAGCAATATGCTAATACCGATAGTATTCAAAATTTTATACAGAAAGCATCTAAAAGTAGTCGTGTAAAAGAAATAATTTACCAGGAATCACTAATCGATATGGTAAACAAAAACATACGAATCATTGGAATTGTAATTCTAGGATTCACCGTTGTATTGTTAATCATTGCAGTAGCATTGATAAACAATACAATACGTTTGGCTATCTATTCACAGCGTTTCTTAATAAAAAGCATGCAATTAATCGGTGCAACGAAAAACTTCATTCGTAAACCTTATTTATTGTATGGTATCTTTCATGGTTTGCTTGGATCGCTGATAGCCATTTTATTGCTAATTTTTACTTTGCAGTTTGCGCAGCAGCAAATACCAGATTTGGTATTTCTTCGAAACTGGTATGAATTTGGAGCAATATTCGTAATCGTCGTTGTGTTGGGTATCCTAATCTCTGGGTTTAGCACATACTTTGCGGTAACCAAATACTTAAAAGCAAAGTCTCATAGTCTGTACCGATAACATTCATAAACATGTCAGAAAAGAAACAAAAAACAAATACTAAAGTCGAAAATCATGGTTTTGCATTTGAAAAGGTAAATTATCAACTTTTTATCGCAAGTATTGTTACCGTAGCGATTGGATTCTTCCTAATGGCAGGTTCAGAAGATATTTACAGTTTCACTAAAATAACAGTAGCTCCGCTGGTTGTAGTCTTGGGCTTTGCTCTAGGATTCGTCTCTATATTATACAAAACAAAAAATAAAAAAGCACAAGATTAATGACCTATTTTCAGGCGATTGTATTAGCAATCATTGAAGGACTGACAGAATTTCTCCCTGTATCATCCACGGGACATATGATTATCGGAACCGCTCTAATGGGCATGGAACCGTCTCCTTTTGTAAAACTTTTCACAATAGTGATTCAACTAGGTACCATCCTTTCGGTATTGGTACTATACTTTAAACGATTCTTTAAATCGTTGGATTTCTACTACAAACTGATAGTCGCAGCGATTCCTGCATCTATCTTGGGTCTAATCTTAAACGACTTTATAGATTCTTTACTTGAAAGTCCATTGATGGTTGCAGTAATGCTCGTAATCGGAGGAGTCGTGTTACTTTTCGTCGACAAATGGTTTAATAAACCGCAGTTAGAAAACTCTGATGATATCACCTATAAACAAGCATTTATCATCGGCTGGTACCAATGTTTAGCACTTATCCCGGGAACATCTCGCTCCGCAAGTACTATTGTCGGAGGAATGACCCAAAAACTAACAAGGAAAGCTGCTGCGGAGTTTTCATTCTTTCTAGCTATCCCTATGATGTTAGGAGCATCCATTGTTAAACTTTACAAGTTTCTCAAAGAAGGACATAGCTTTACTGGAGAGGAAATCAATTTGCTTGTTGTAGGGAATATAGTTGGCTTTATTGTAGCAATCATTGCGATAAAAAGTTTCATAAATGTGTTAACAAAATATGGTTTCAAAGCATTTGGTTGGTACCGAATACTTGTTGGATTGGTGATTATTGGATTAATATTAAGCGGTAAAAGTCTGCAAATCATATAAATGACAAATTTAGACGATACAAAATCTTCTGCTTTTAATTTTGCAGAAGGTGAAGTTTTATTGGTGGATAAACCTTTAAACTGGACGAGCTTTGATGTGGTGGGAAAACTACGCAATAGCATGAAGCCCCTTAAAATAAAAGTCGGACATGCCGGTACGTTAGATCCCTTAGCAACCGGATTACTTATTTTATGTACCGGTAAATTCACAAAAAAAATTGAATCTTTCCAAGCCGAAGATAAGGAATACACCGGAACAATAACCATAGGTGCCTCAACCCCCTCCTACGATCTAGAAACTAGTGTTGATCATACCTTCGACTACTCAAATATCACCGAAGATGATCTGTATAAAGCAACGGAAAGATTTATTGGCGAGATCTCGCAATTTCCTCCCGCCCATTCAGCTATAAAAATTAACGGTGAACGGATATACGAAAAGGCCCGACGAGGAGAAGAAGTGGAACTTAAAGCGAGAAATGTAAAAGTGAACGCTTTCGAAATTGAACGAATAGAATTACCAAACGTACATTTCAGAATTGAATGTAGCAAAGGAACCTATATTCGGTCGATTGCACACGATTTTGGAAAAGAACTGGGTATCGGGGCACATCTAAGCAGCTTAAGACGGACTAAAAGCGGAAAACTTAATGTCCAAGATGCTTGGAATTTGGACGAGCTGGTACAGGCCATTAAAGCGCAAAAAGAAACAAATTAACATTTAGCTAATCCTACTTTTATTAGGAATGAAAATATATAGAAACCTAGGTGAGTTTAAACCTCTATCGAATGCCGTCGTTACAATCGGTACATTTGATGGCGTCCATATAGGACACCAAAAGATCTTATCTAAGTTAAAAGAGTGTGCATACAATATCGGTGGAGAAACGGTATTACTAACTTTTTTTCCTCACCCACGTTTAATAATTAACCCAAATGACGAAAGCTTACGGTTAATTAATGATATCGAAGAAAAAGCGAACCGACTAGCATTGGCGGGAATCGATCACTTGATAATCACTCCGTTCACCCGAGATTTTTCAAATCTTAGTCCGGAACAGTATATTAACGAAGTACTTGTTGGACAACTTGGCACAAAACAAATTGTTATTGGATATGACCATCATTTTGGTAAAGATAGACAAGGATCGATACTGGACTTAAAACATTATTCGACGATTTATGATTTCGCTGTAGAGCAAATTCCAGAGCAGGATATTGAAGATGTTGCTGTCTCCTCCACGCGAATACGTGAGTCATTAATTAAAGGTGATATTGAGACGGCCAATAAATATCTCGGATATAATTTCGAGCTAACTGGAACAGTGGTGCGTGGGGATCAAATTGGCAGAGAGATCGGATTTCCTACAGCAAATCTCAATGTATTAGAAAATCACAAGCTAATTCCTGCATATGGTATATATGCAGTAGAGGCCGAAATCTATTCCAATGTACCGTCAATTAATACTGGTAGATACGTAGAACCTCGACCGGAATGCATCGAGAAAGGGATGGCGTATATTGGTACACGTCCAACTGTAGACGGGATGACACGAAAAATTGAAATTAATCTTCTAGACTTCAAAGATGACATCTACGGGAAAACGATACGCGTAAAATTCTTAAAATTCATCCGACACGACCAATGGTATGAATCCTTAGACATCATGAAAGAACAAATCAAGTTGGATGAAAAAGCGATTCGTGATTTTTTCCAGCAGAAAAAATAATAACATATTAAAAAACTACAGAAACAAAGGCTGGCAATATCTTAAATGCTAGCCTTTTCTTTTCGTCGATTATATGCTTCTATAACAATTTTCAACTGTTCTTCTTGCGAAAGATATGAATTGTCCAGCACAATGGCGTCTTCTGCCTGACGTAACGGGCTCTCCTGACGTGTCGAATCAATGTAATCTCGATGAGCTAGGTTGTCTCGGACTTCTTCCATCGTAATCGTTTCGCCTTTCGCCGTGAGCTCTGCAAATCGACGCTCGGCACGGACATTTGGGCTCGCCGTCATAAAAATTTTCAAATCAGCGTGTGGGAAAACAGTTGTACCAATATCTCGCCCATCCATGACTATATTTTTACTTCTGCCTAATTTCTGTTGCTGAGCAACCATTGCTTGACGTACAGCTTTGATCGCACTAACTTCGCTAACAAATTCAGACACATACATCAATCTTATTTCCTCCGATACATCTTCATCATTCAACAGGATTTGAACTTTTTCGCCATTGGGAACAAAATCGATGTGTATATTTTCCAATGCTTGAACGATCGACACTTCGCTATTAAGATCAACATGGTTACGTATAAAATACAGGGTAACAGCTCTGTACATCGCACCGCTATCGATAAATACGAATTGTAATTCCTTCGCTAATGCTTTTGCCACCGTACTCTTACCACAGGACGAAAACCCATCAATTGCAATTATAAAATTTGAATTGTTCATTATTTAGTCCCTCCTATTACAATTCCTGGTTTATTCACTAATGGGACTTTTATCAAGTTCTCGTCCACGATACTTTCAGGTAAAAAAATATATTTTTTATCGTATATAGTTTGGTCGATATAGTAGCTTAACCAATATTCATTTGTCAATCCGAATACTTGCGAATCGATTATCTCTATCTTCACCGTCTGCTCTGCACCAACGGCTCCGATAAAATGTCTTAACGTTGTAGTTTTAACCTCTCGCCCATTCTTTTTACCGTAGCCTTTGGAAGTAACAAGGACATTCGATAATGGAACTTCTTTTTCGTTAATTAAGTATACAGACCAAACAGCGTCGGTCGGTGTTTCATTTTCAAGAACCACCGCAATGGATATATCTTCAACAATGTTATCAGGTAGATCCTCTTTCATACTTATTTCTTCGGTTTACTTTTTGTCGTCGCTTTTTTCTTCGCTTTCGTGGGGGCTGCTTTTGCTGTTGTTACAGTTTTCTTCGCGGCTTTCGCTTTACCCTTTGGATCAGCATCTGCCCATTTCAAAACATCCTGATAAGTAATTGTCGATACATCTGTGTCTTTTGGTATTTTGATATTTTGTTTTCCCAAACGTATAAACGGACCCCAGCGACCATTTTCGATTCGAGCTTCTTCGTTTTCTTCAAACACACGAATTATCTTATCAATATCTTTTTGCCGCTTCTCTTTAATAATTTCTATGGCTTGCTCTTTAGTGACGTCCATCGGATCCAAACCTTTAGGTAGGGAATAGAATGCGCTTGCATGACGAATATAGGGACCAAATCGACCGATAGCGACAGTCATTTCCTTTTCTTCAAATTCACCTACTTTTTTAGGTAATTTAAAAAGATCCATCGCCTCCTCAAATGTTATAGTTTCGATCATTTGCCCTTTTCTTAGAGACGCAAATCGTGGCTTCTCTTCGTCGTCTGCACTACCGATCTGCACCAGCGGCCCGAAACGGCCTACGCGTACAGTGACAGGTTTTCCGGTTTCCGAATCAAGTCCTAATTCACGTTCGTGAGTTGCTCGGTCAGCATTTTCCAAGGTATCTTGTATTCCTTCATGAAAAGGGCCGTAAAACTCAGAAAGCATTTTTGTCCATTCCTTTTCACCTTGTGCAATCTCATCAAACTCCTTCTCCACTTTGGCGGTGAAATGATAATCGATAATGTCGTTAAAGTGCTCAACCAAAAAATCGTTTACTAGAACGCCAATATCGGTTGGAAACATTTTTGATCGTTCTGCACCGGTCATTTCTGTTTTGACTTGTTCTTCAACGCTCTCATCGTGAATTGACAATACGACAAATTTGCGTTCTCGGCCGTCCCTATCTTCTTTAACGACGTAGCCACGATTCTGAATAGTAGAAATTGTGGGTGCGTAAGTGGACGGTCTACCTATGCCGAGCTCTTCTAATTTTTTCACCAATGAAGCTTCTGTAAAACGTGCAGGAGGTCTCGAAAAACGTTCAGTCGCTTGCATCGATTTCAATGTCAAATTTTGTCCCTTCGCTAATGGCGGTAAAAGTGCATTTTCATCGCTTTGCTCTGCGTGGGAATCAGAATCTTCATCTGTAGATTCCATATACACTTTCAAAAACCCATCAAATTTCATAACTTCACCACTCGCAACAAGCTCTTCATTACGGGTTGAAACAGATATTTTAGCAGTAGTCTTTTCGAATTCGGCCTCGCTCATTTGAGACGCTATTGCCCGCTTCCAAATGAGCTCATATAAACGTCCTTCACTTCCGCCTTCCGAAATAGTATGATTCGAAAAATACGTCGGACGAATGGCCTCATGGGCTTCTTGTGCCCCAGCAGATTTAGTTTTAAAACGGCGTAACTTATGATATTTGTCACCGTATGCATTAACGATTTCCTTTTCCGCCGCTTGTATTGCAGTATCGCTCAAGTTTACAGAATCTGTCCGCATATAGGTTATATGTCCAGCCTCATACAACCGCTGAGCAAGTTGCATTGTCCGAGCAACAGAGTAGCCTAATTTTCTACTAGCTTCTTGTTGTAAAGTGGAGGTCGTAAACGGAGCCGCAGGCGAACGCTTTGCCGGCTTTTTCTCCAGTGAGTTGATCTGGAAGAACGCCTGTATACAATCTTTCAAAAACTGGCTAGCATCATCCTTTTTTGCAAATCGCTGTGGTAACTCTGCTTTAAACTGTTCCTTCGCGTTCTCCGTTGAAAAAAGGGCTAGAACTTTAAATGAAGCTTCTGCCTGAAATTTATTTATCTCTCGCTCCCTTTCAACGATCAGCCGAACGGCAACAGACTGCACTCGACCTGCGGATAACGATGGTTTAACTTTACGCCATAACACGGGTGACAGTTCAAAACCTACCAATCGGTCTAATACGCGTCGAGCTTGCTGAGCATTCACTAAATTATAATCGATTCGTCTTGGTTGCTCGATCGCTTTTAAAATAGCGGGTTTAGTGATCTCATGGAAGACAATCCGTTTAGTTTTATCTTCATTGAGGGATAAGGTTTCAAATAGATGCCACGATATAGCTTCTCCTTCCCGATCCTCATCGGATGCTAACCATACCATCTCGGCTGCCTTAGCAAGCTTCTTTAACTCGCTAACTACCGCCTTTTTATCCGACGGCACTTCATATTTTTGTTTAAAATCATTCCCTGTATCAATCGCATCATCGGTCTTCACCAAATCGCGGATATGTCCATAACTCGACTTCACTAAAAAGTCTTTCCCTAGATATCCTTCTATTGTTTTTGCTTTCGCTGGTGACTCTACAATCAGTAAGTTCTTTGCCATTTAAAATAATGATTTCTGCAAATAAAGCTATTTCAAAGTGGAATGGCAATAAATTTTGCCAGTTCGAGGAAAAAAATAAATTATTTTGCAATGTTTAAACTAAGAAAACTATGTCAAGCAAATAGAAGATTGCAAAAATTACAGATGCAATTCCATTCGTTGTCATAAAGGCTCTATCAACACGACTTAAATCTGTTGGAGATACTATTCGATGTTGATAGATCAACAAGAGCCCATAAAAAATAACCCCTAGGAAATAAAACCAACTTACTGGCATATAAAACGCAGGAAGGAGCACGAATATAAAAGATATGACGTGTAGTATGCGTGAAATTCTTAACGCCTTTATTCCTCCAAAGTAAGCGGGAATAGAGTTCAATCCGTTCTTGCGATCAAACTCTTCGTCCTGTAATGCATATATTATATCAAAACCGCCGGACCAGCACATAACTGCAAGACCATAGAAAACAGGAATGACAGCGAAAGAATTAGCAACGACCAAATAGGCTCCTATTGGGGCTAATCCCAAACCAATGCCCAGCACAAGATGGCATAGTGGTGTGATCCGTTTGGTGTAACTGTAGAACAATACCACAAACAAAGCGACAAATGAGAGATAAAAGCAAAGCATATTTATAAAATACGTTGCTCCTATAAATACCAAACAATTTACAATTGTAAAACCCAATGCATTTCGCGCCGAAATTTTCCCAGCAGGAATGTCCCGCATGGCGGTACGTGGATTCTCAGCATCGATATCACGATCCAAATATCGATTAAAGGCCATAGCAGCATTACGTGCGGTAACCATACAAACTAACATCAATAACAATCGCTTCCACTCAAACAGTTGATCTGTTATTTGAATAGCAAGAAAAAAACCGATAACCGCAAAAGGCAGCGCAAAAACGCTGTGTGCAAAAAGCACTAATGACATATACTTCTTCATTGCTAATGCTGAATCACTGGTGCTTCGAAACTACCATTTATTTCATCAATTGCAATCAATATTTCTCCCGTCCCTAACTTGGTCTCCGAGGAAGTAATAAAATGTTGCGGAACCTCTTCAAACCAATTCAATAATGCACGTCTAAATTTCGCTACATTCTGATCAGATTTAACTCCTGATTGCTTATCTGCCTTGGTAAATACTAATAAAAAAGGAAGTCCTTGTTCGCCCAACCAACAGCAAAATTCAAGATCAATCTTTTGCGGTTCATGGCGGCTATCTATTAACACAAAAATACATTGTAAATTCTCTCTACGAGTAAGGTATTGACGTATAAATTTTTCCCATTCTGCTCTGTTTTTCTTCGAAGTTTGTGCAAAACCATAACCTGGTAAATCCACTAGGTACCAATCGTCATTAATAATAAAATGATTAATGAGCTGTGTTTTACCTGGCCGTTGGGACGTCTTTGCCAAACCTTTTTTATGCAATAACGCATTGATCAACGAAGATTTACCGACATTTGAACGACCAATAAAAGCATATTCCGGCATACTCGGAGCCGGAAGTTTCCCTACCTGTGTGTTACTGCACACAAACTCTGCAGATTTTATAAGCATACACAAAGGTAAAAAAATCTCATTGCTATTAACAATTGATTTTTTTCGTCAATACCTTACTGTTTTCGAATAATTCTGCTATTTTTAACCAAACTCCAATAACCAAATGCTTGAAATTAATAATATCGTCAAACAATACAGCACTCACCGAGCCTTAGATAATGTATCCATGACTATTCGAAAAGGAAGCATTTTTGGCTTGCTTGGACCTAACGGTGCTGGAAAAACGACATTAATTCGGATAATTAATCAAATTAATGCTCCGGACAGTGGAGAGATAATTTTCGATGGTGAAAAACTTCAGCCTAAACACATTGAGCGTATAGGATACCTTCCTGAAGAAAGGGGACTGTACAAAAAGATGAAAATAGGTGAACAAATGCTTTACCTGGCGCAACTTAAAGGATTAAAAAGAAATGAGGCAAACCACAGGATAAGGTATTGGTTTGATAAGCTCGATATTCAATCGTGGTGGGACAAAAAAGTTGAAGACTTGAGTAAGGGCATGCAACAAAAAGTCCAATTCGTTGCGACTGTCGTGCACGAACCAGATTTAATTATTCTCGATGAACCTTTCTCCGGATTTGATCCTGTGAACGCACAAATTAT
>NZ_JABMCQ010000118.1 GCF_013179575.1 Sphingobacterium shayense
CCAGCCCATATATTCTAACATCATAACTCCACTTAAGATAACAGAGGATGGATTCATTGTATCTGTATTCGCAAACCGCGGCGCTGTACCATGTGTTGCTTCAAATACCGCATACCCAGTTTTGTAGTTGATATTTGCTCCCGGAGCGATACCTATACCGCCAACCATGGCAGCCAATGCGTCGGAAATATAGTCACCGTTTAGATTTAATGTAGCCACCACTGAAAAATCCCGTGGCGCCAGCAAAATTTGCTGTAAGAAATTATCGGCGATCATGTCTTTGATAATGATCTTTCCTTCCTTTTCGGCCTGCTTCTGTTCCTGATTTGCCGCGTCCTGCCCTTTCTGTTCTTTGGTACGTTCCCATTGACCCCACGTATAGGTTTCATCAGTAAACTCGGTTTCCGCTAGCTCAAACCCCCACTGCTTGAAAGCACCTTCGGTAAACTTCATAATATTTCCTTTGTGCACCAAGGTAACCGACGGCTGTTTATGTTCAATTGCATATTCAATAGCAGACCTAATCAAACGCTTGGAACCCTGTTCTGAGACAAGTTTTATCCCGATACCCAAATCATCAGTAAATGGGTAGTCCACTTTCAGTGTATCACTTAGAAAGCCTTGCAATTGCTTACTTTCATCAGAGTTTGCGGCAAACTCAATACCTGCATATATATCTTCGGTATTCTCGCGAAACACCACCATATCTACATATTCAGGGTGTTTAACTGGCGAAGGTACGCCGGGATACCATTTCGTGGGCCTCAAACATACATATAGATCAAGTTCCTTACGTATAGCTACATTTAATGAACGGATACCCCCTCCTATCGGGGTCGTCAATGGTCCTTTAATACCAACGAGATATTCTTTAAAAGTTTCCAAAGTCTCCTCAGGCAACCAGTTTCCAGTTTGGTTAAACGCTTTCTCACCTGCGAGCACCTCTTTCCACTGAATCTTACGCTTACCGTCGTAACTCACTTCTACAGCGGTATCGAATACGCGCACGGCGGCATTCCAAATATCAGGTCCGATTCCGTCGCCAATGATAAATGGTATTGTAGGTTGATCAGGCACCTGCAGCTGCCCTTGTTCAGACATTGTAATTTTATTTCCCATATCTATTAAAAGATTATTTCTCCGTATTAAACATGTTCCCTATTTCGCGACTTATCTTCCGAAATATCGGTGCGGTTTTCACATCCTCGTACGCATCAATGTGGATATTTGCTCGTCGTTCCGGATAGATTAAAATTAAGTTCTGCTTGCTATAATAGCGCCCGACTCGCTTAGCCAATCCGTCTAAAGAATCACGATATGAAACATCGCCGTAGCGTGCCGAAACAAACACTAATAAATCCTCTGAGTTAGTAAATGTTGATAACCCATAAATATTATCCCAATTGTTATACCGCGAATAATTGACCGATATATTGGATTTTGCATTTTTTAAGAATTCTTCTATAGCGTCTTGGGTACGCTTATCACAAACATATTTCACTACCAGTGACAGTTCTTTTGCTAGTTTTAATATCTTTTCCATCCAGAATTCAAAGCCGACTTCGGATTCGCAAAGTGGCGGAGCGAAAATAATTATAGCATTATGAGTCATCAGGGGATTATCAAGCTTACACATGAATAATGTAGTATCTGTTCTATTCAAAATACTTTCAGCTTTTTCTCCCACAATTTTTTCAATAAATGAGGTTGCGCTAGGCCATCCTAAGATGATACCATCAGCAAATATATTTCTAGACGTACGACCGATTCCGTTCGCTATATTATAATCGATTGTCGTAATGAGATCCAATTCGGTTTCAGAACCCGAAGCATATTTCGCCATCTTATCAAGGTTTTTCCGCGCTAAATCAAGATTTCTTATTGCCTGTTGATTACTCTCCACGACGCTAAGTATATATAACGGATACCTTGACTTTTTTGATTTAACAAACGTTGCAAAATCAATGATTGGTTCCATCTTGTTTAAATTGGCAATCGGTATCAAGATCTTTTCTTCATGATCCTGCACATGACCGGCATCAGTATTATCCTGATGTCCCTCAAAAACAACTCTCTTAGAAGCCTTCTCCGTCAATAATGAAGCAAACAAACATGAAATCAAAATAAGAGCGACTGTTCCATTTAACATGCCTTCATCTATGATACCGCTTTCATATCCCACCAAAATTACAGCTAAGGTCGCTGCTGCATGCGCATTACTCAAACCATGCATCAAATTTCGCTGACTATTCGTATACTTAAAAACAAGCTGAGTAACAAGTGAAGCCAAGAATTTACCCGATATAGAGACAGCAGCCAATGCAACCACAATTACGAGTGCCCAAGTACCACTAAACAATACACCAAGATTAACGATCATTCCTACGGAGATCAAAAAGAAAGGAATAAATAGAGCATTTCCAATAAATTCAATTCGATTCATTAATGCCGAAGATGGCGGAATAAGCTTATTTAATGCAAGCCCTGCAACGAACGCACCTATGATGTGTTCGAGTCCAGCAAGTTCTGCTAAAAAAGCCGCTATGAAAATAACAGCAAGTACAAAAATATAATGAGAAGTCTGTTCTCCCTCGACCTTCGAAAAGAACCACTTAGCAATCCTTGGTATAAGGCCGAACATGATTGCTATAAATACCGTCAATGAAATCCCAAGAGTCAACCAAAAATCAAAACCTATCTCCCCTTTTGATAACCCCTTGATAACCGCCAATATAACAAGTACCGCGGTATCTGTAAGAATAGTTCCTCCAATCGTTACGGCAACCACTTCGTTTTTCGATATCCCATAACTCGTTACGATGGGATAAGCCACTAGCGTATGTGTTGCGAACATACTGGCAATAAGCACGCTAGGAAGCAAGTCGTATCCCAATAAAAAATAACTCACAGGAAAGCCGATGCATATAGGAAACGCAAAGGTGAGGAACCCAAACAAAAGACTCTTGTTCTTGGTTTTCTGGAACTCGTTCATATCCAGTTCAAGTCCCGCGATGAACATGATATATAGAAGGCCGATCGTTGAAAATAAATCAATCCCGTCAACACCTGCCATATCTCCACTGTGACCATCCATTTTTGCCAACCAATTTAATCCGTATGGCCCGATAAGTACTCCAAAGAGAATAAATCCGATAATTCCAGGTATTTTAATTGGGCGTAATATTACTGGAGAGATTAGTATTATCAGTAACACAACAATGAAAACGAGCACCGGATTAGTTAGCGGTGAGGTAAAAGCTTCGGATGCGTGTTCTAAGAATTTATCCATATAATATATTGATTTTGCGTTAAACGCTCCTCAAATTAGGAAAAGATTAAAATATTTCCTAATTATATTTCTGTAAAGGACCGCATGTATCTGGCTGTTAGTATACAATCTGCACGAAAATCGTGCACCCTCTTCTCGAGGCGGATCTATTCTAAAGTAATTGCTTAAAAAAGCTACCAAGTACTTGGGGAAAAGCTTTCGTTTTTGAGCGATGAGAACCGGAATCGAGAGACAAGGTATACAGGAGGGATGTCTAGTTACGATTCAGCAATTAACTTATTCGGCGTTATAATAGAAGGTCTAAGAAAAACACGGTAGCCAACAATACACTCTTTTAAAACACAAATGCTTGAAGGATGCCCCAAATCGACGTAATTATTACAAGAGAACTAACCATAATCAATAACACCTTTGCATTTATCTTGGAAGCCAAATACGCTCCAAAAGGTGCTGCTAACACACCGCCTATCACTAATCCCAAAACGATATCCAAGTGCTGAACACCAAGAACAAATATGAAAACCGCAGTCGCAAAATACGTTACGAAGAACTCTGCGGTATTTACAGTACCGATCGTATGCCTAGGACTGTGACCTTGACTCAATAAATTAGACGTAACGATAGGTCCCCATCCACCGCCGCCAATCGCGTCCATAAAACCACCAAAAAAAGCAAGGGTCGACGCATATTTTGTCTTTGGTTCACCATCATTCCTTTTTTTAAAGGCTTTAGAAAAAATATAAACGCCCAAAAACAGCAAATAAATAGAGATATAGGGTTTGATTAAGTTGCCATCAAATATATCCGACAGCAGATAGGCCCCAAGAGAAGCGCCAATCACACCTGTAATAACAATTTTAAAGAACAATTGCTTATCGATATTTTTAAAGCGGATATGTGACAAACCCGATACTCCTGTAGTGAAGATCTCGGATGTATGTACACTTGCAGAGGCCAACTTCGCTGGAACACCAAGACTAAGTAGGAAACTCGTGCAGCTTACTCCGTAAGCCATCCCGAGAGCGCCATCTATCATCTGCGCGACAAAACCCGCAACTATGAATAATAAAAAGGTTGAGTCAAAGTTAATTTCATTGTTAGCAATTCCTATCACTAAATAGTAGCCCATAAAACCAGTTACAAGCAACTTCATTACCAGAATTGTAATTGACAGATATGAAAAATTTATATCCCATGCTTTTTTCTTTGGTAATGCTATCGCTTTTGTTTTTGACTCCATATAATGATTCTAACTTCAGTTTAAGCCTGATTATTAAATAATAGGATCAAAAATAGTAAATGTTTTTTTAAAAACTACTAACCCTATAGAGTTAATCCGAAATTTTTAAAAAAATATACATCTGAATTAAAAGACATCTAACCATAGTCGCAAACCCAAAATATAGATAACGCAAAGTGAACAAACACGTTACATAAAAAAAACCTATTACAAACACCTCTATGTAATAGACCTAGCTAACGAAGATTTTTTTTTATGAATTGTAATATTTAACGAAAGTCGATCTCCTATTTAAATTGAATCGTTTTTATCGGTGAGATATTCGTTATTAACATTGCCGGAATAAACAATGTTAAAATACCAATAAGCGCAACAGCGACGTTTAGAGAAACCACCTCAAACCAGGTAATGGCCATCGGCACGTATTCGATATAGTACGTAGAAGGATCCAACGCAAAGAAATGTGTGCCGGTCTGGAAAAAATATACGGCTAAAGCAAGCCCATTACCGATTAATAATCCTATTCCGATGATATAGGCCGAACTATACAAAAACACTTTTCGAATTCCGCCGCTATCGTATCCTAGTGCTTTAAGTATACCTATCATAGAGGAGCGCTCTAAAATTGTAATTAATAATGAAGAAACCATATTGATTATAGCAACTACGACCATCAAAGCAAAAATAATATTATCATTCATATCCAACATGCTTAGCCAGTTAAAGATATCAGGCATTTGCTCGACAATATTTGTTGCATTAAGCTCAATAGGCAAAACATTATTGATTGCGCTTGTAGCGGCCTCTAAGGAATCAAAGGAACTCAGTCGAACCTGATAGGCGCCAACTTCCCCAGGACTTAAATTATTTAACCGCCGGATAAGATCTAACGATCCAATAACATAGGTTTTATCTAGCTCATCTGTATGACTAGTATAAATACCTTTTATTGTAAAGGGGCGTTTTCGAATGGGGTCCTGAATAAAATACATGATGAATTTATCCCCGATATCCAACCCCAACCGATTGGCAAAATATTCTGAAATCAACAATTGTGTATTGGGTTGATTAGCAAAGTCAAGCGTGTCACCTTTAACGATGCTATGCATCAGAGACTGCTGGTTATAGGTGCTATCGACGCCTTTCATGAGTACCCCTTCTACTTCGCCATTCACATTCATGATACCCGCCTTGGTAGCGAAGGGTGTAATGTGATCAACGTTACCCGCCCTCGCTATGTTATCGAGTTCCCTAGCAGTAAGTGATATTGGGGAGTTTTCGTAGGAAGCATTCAAGTCATTTTGGGTAATAATCACATCACCAAAAAATGCGCGCTGCTTTTCAATAATCTCTGTTTTAAAACCATTCAAAATTGCTACCGAAAGAATAATCGCAGATATTGCGAGCGCCAAAGCCCCAATAGTCACCCTAACGATAAGTTTCGAGAAAGTGCGATGTCCTTTGGACATAATCCGTCTGGCTAAGAAATAAGGAAAATTCAAGCTGAAAATTAATTTGTAACTTCGCAAAGTTAATAATTTTTGTCACTTAGCGACAGCTTGTTCAGTTAACATTAGTAAAAATTTAAACAGTACCTATGCGCATAATATTTATGGGGACACCCGAGTTTGCAGTGGCCTCACTTGAATCCTTAATAAACTCAGGAGAATCTATCGTGGCCGTAATTACTACACCCGACAAGCCAGCTGGCAGAGGGCAAAAAATGCATGAATCGGCGGTGAAGAAATTTGCAGTATCTAAAAATATACCTGTCCTACAACCAACAAAGCTAAAAGATCCAATTTTTTTAGATGAGTTGAAATCCTACCAAGCAGACCTTCAGGTAGTTGTCGCTTTCCGAATGCTACCCCAAGTCGTATGGGACATGCCCGCGTTGGGAACAATCAACGTACACGCTTCCCTACTTCCTCAATATCGTGGCGCTGCACCAATCAATCACGCAATAATCGAAGGCGAGAAATTTTCTGGTGTAACAACTTTCCTTTTACAACATGAAATCGATACAGGACACATTTTGTTTTCGGAAAAAGTTGCTATCGGTCCTCAAGATGACGCCGGCATTCTGCATGACAAATTAATGGAAGCTGGCGCGAGGGTATTACTAAAAACAGTTAATGCCTTAAAAACAGGGGAATATATTGCAACACCTCAAGAAAGTATCTCGGAGCAAAACCTTAAATCGGCGCCTAAAATATTTAAGGAAGATTGCGAAATTGACTGGAGCAGATCGACCGATACCGTTTATAACAAAATTCGCGGGCTCAGCCCTTATCCTGCCGCATACACACATCTATCAGGCAAAGTATTAAAAATATATGAGACCAATAAAGGAAAACCACTGAACATTCCAGCAGGACAATTCGAAACAGACGGTAAAACATTTCTTTCTTTTGCTACAAAAGACGGCTCTCTCCTTATCCAAACCCTTCAATTAGAAGGTAAAAAAAGGATGAATATTGAGAAATTTTTGCGAGGATATCGATTTTCTTGATGCTCAGAGCATCAATTATCGTCCTCGACGTATTCAATAATGTCTCCGGGCTGACAATTCAGCGCGCGGCATAAAGCCTCCAATGTGCTTAAACGAATCGCTTTGGACTTTTCGTTTTTTATAATCGACAGGTTCGACAGCGTTATGCCAACTTTCTGACTTAGTTCATTCAAAGAGACCTTATTTTTGGACATGATGTCTTCTAATCGAATTCGGATAGGCATGATCTAACAGTAATTTATTGTGTATATCCTAACTACTATTGTAACAATTATAAAATACAAATGTTTTATGGTTTTTCAAAACAAACAAAAAAGCCGATTGAACCGATTCATAATAAAGACATTACAACACATATTTTTTTTCAATTCGATCAAACAATTAAACTCCTAGCTGGTTCCCCTACAAAAGGGAAAAGAATTGGAATAATTTTTGCTAGAACGAAAGCACAAATCTTCTTTTCTTAACTATCTCATACTGAGTGATTAATTTACACTCATATGAAGATATTTTGGCAGAATTTTACTATGTTTGCAAACATTTCAAAGAGAAAGGTATTTATACATTAAATGAGACAGCTCAAAATTACACAATCCATTACCAATCGTGAATCTCAGTCACTAGACAAGTATTTACACGAGATTGGTAAAGTAGACTTAATTACCGCGGAAGAAGAGGTTATTTTAGCCCAACGGATTCGCGAAGGTGATCAGGTCGCTTTGGAGAAATTAACAAAAACCAACTTACGTTTCGTCGTATCAGTAGCAAAACAGTATCAGAATCAAGGTCTTACTTTAGGTGACTTGATCAACGAAGGCAATTTAGGCTTAATTAAAGCTGCAAAACGTTTTGACGAAACAAAAGGGTTTAAATTTATTTCCTATGCTGTTTGGTGGATTCGTCAATCCATTTTGCAGGCAATCGCTGAGCAGTCACGTATTGTACGTTTACCTTTGAACCAAGTCGGTTCATTGAGTAAGATCAGCAAAGCCTTCTCAAAATTAGAGCAGACCTTCGAGCGCGAACCGTCTCCAGAGGAATTGGCAGACATTCTTGAAACGACCGTAGACAAAGTGTCCGATACTTTGAGTAATTCGGGTCGTCACGTATCTATGGACGCTCCATTCGTTCAAGGGGAAGAGAACACTTTACTTGACGTTTTGGAAAATGCAGATCCTGACACAGATAGCATCTTGATTGACGAGTCCCTTTCCGAAGAGATTAAACGTTCGTTAGCGACCTTGACCGAAAGAGAACGCGAAATAATCGTTCTATTTTTTGGTTTAGGAACAAATCACCAACTTTCGCTTGAAGAAATTGGTGAGAAGTTTAGCCTAACCAGAGAGCGCGTACGGCAGATTAAGGACAAAGCACTTCAACGCCTTCGTCACACATCACGTAGCAAAATATTAAAATCATATTTAGGATAACACCTAAAAAAGTTCTTGTAGATGCGCAACCTAAAAGTTGCGCATTTTTTTTTGTTTGTTAAAGATTACCCGCTAGTCTATTATTTTAAAAATGTTATACGATAACTCAGGCTAGCTAGCAAATTTTGGTTAATATTGGCTAACCAAATAACGCACATGACAAAATATAAAATTGGCTTTCTCTTTTTGGGGTTAAGTATCGTTTCATTTTCGCATGCCCAAAAAAAGCCGCTCAATCACGATGTTTACGACGATTGGAAATCCGTAACCAACGCCGAAATAAGTAAATCCGGTCAGTATATCGTTTATACTGTGTCCCCACAAGAAGGCGATGTCTTATCAACTTTGACAACATCAAATCATAAAGATATCCTACGTATCCCACGAGGATACGACGCGAGATTAACAGCAAACGAAGAACAGCTGATAAGCCTTATCAAGCCACCATTCCTCCAGACACGCGAAGCTAAAATAAAAAAGAAAAAAGCGGAAGAGATGCCAAAGGACTCGCTCCTAGTGTTTCAGATCGCCCAACATACGAGCCGCAAATATCCAAATGTCAAATCCTTCAAACTACCAACGAATGCTGGCAATCATCTTGCGTTTTTATCAGAAAATCGGCCCACCTTACAAGACAGCATAACAGCTAGCAAAAAGAAAGCGAAACCTGAGTCGGTGTTATCGGTGCTGAACCTCTCCACCGGAGACACAAGCAACATCGTTAAAGTCGATACCTACCAATGGTCTGAAGATGGTAAACACCTGGTATATAGCATCAAAGTCGCTGAAAAGGATTCTTTAAATGAGTCTGGCCTATTTCTTCTCGACCTCGCTACGCTAGCGAAAAAGAAAATCAGCACTGGCAAAGGCAACTATAAGAATATCACGTTTGATGACCTTGCCACACAGATAGCATTTCTAGCGGATAAAACGCCTGAGAAATCTTTACTCAAAGAATTTAATCTATACTACTATACGCCTACTCAAGATTCAGCTACAATGCTTGCAAATCGTCATAGTACGGGAATCCCAAACAACTGGTGCGTATCGGGAAATGGAGGCCTCAAGTTTTCAAAATCCGGCGATAGACTTTACTTTGGATTAGCGCCCATTCCGAAAGTTAAAGACACCACATTGATAGAATTTGAACATGCCAAAGTAGATATCTGGCACTGGAAAGATGACTACCTACAACCTATGCAACAGGTAAACCTAAAACGGGACCAAACTAAATCCTACACTGCGGTGGTTAATTTGAAAACAGGCGGAGCGATCCTTCCCCTTTCTGATGAAAAATACAACCGAATATCCTTAACACCGGCGGCAGATCATGAGTGGGCTTTAGCTACCTCCGATCAAAATTACCGCATCGAATCGCAATGGCTAGGCAGCGTGAAGTCTGACATATATGTTGTCTCCACAATAAACGGACGAAATAAACAAGTTGTGAAAGGTAATGCTGGATCGGCCTATCTGTCACCTAACGGTGAATACGTGGTTTATTTTAATCGTGAGAATAGTAACTGGTATAGCTACCACATCGCTTCGGAAAAAACAAATCTGTTAAATGATGGGGTTCCAGTGAGCTTTGTCGATGAAAAGAACGATGTCCCCTCCTCACCTAGACCTTACGGTATCGCTGGCTGGTCCGAAGACGGTGGCACAATCTATATAAACGACAGGTATGATATTTGGAAATTCAGTCTTGACGGTCGAAAAAAATCAATTTTAACAAAATCGCACGGTAGACAGCAACAAATTATTTACAGACTGCAGGTCCTTTACAAAAACGATGATCCTCGGATCAGTCACACCGTTATCAATGAACGTGAGCCGATCTATTTAAGCAGCTTCAACGAAAAGAATAAGTACCAGGGACTATATCGCATGAAAGCAAATCGCATTGTAGAACTTTGGTCTACACCACATGCATACAATCAGATTTCCGCAGATAAGGCCTTGAAAAAAGTTATCTTCACAAAAGAAGACTATCAGCACTCCCCCGATCTTTACGTCTCGCAAAACTTCAAAGACCAGATTAGATTAACAAACATCAACCCTCAACAAGACACCTATAATTGGGGAACAGCCGAGATCATTAAATGGACAACTCCTAATGGTTATCAATCCGAAGGGATTCTTTACAAACCGGAAGATTTTGATCCGAACAAAAAATACCCGATTATTGCATATTTCTATGAAACGCTTTCTGACGGCCTGCATAGATATCAGGCCCCGGCACCAACCCCATCTAGGTTAAACATCCCCTATTTTGTTAGTAACGGATATCTCGTATTTGCTCCTGACATACACTATCAAACTGGGTATCCAGGAAAGGCCGCTGAGGAGTTTGTGAACTCAGGCATGCATTATTTGGCACGTAACAACAACTGGGTAGATTCCACCAAAATGGGGATCCAAGGACAGAGTTGGGGTGGCTACCAGGTAGCTCATCTGATCACGCGCACAGATATGTACGCTGCAGCATGGGCGGGAGCTCCAGTTGTCAACATGACATCCGCGTACGGAGGAATACGTTGGGGATCAGGAATGTCTAGGCAATTTCAATACGAACACACGCAGAGCCGTATTGGGAAATCATTATGGGAAGCCCTTGATCTGTATTTAGAAAATTCTCCGCTTTTCTACATGGATAAAGTAACGACGCCCGTAGCTATCATGCATAACGACAATGACGGCGCCGTCCCTTGGTACCAGGGAATAGAATTTTTCACCGCCCTACGCAGACTTAGTAAACCTGTGTGGCTCTTAAATTACAATGGCGATGATCACAACTTGATTCAAAGACAGAACAGAAAAGATATCCAAATTCGCGAAGCTCAGTTTTTTGATCACTTTCTCAAAGGGAAACCAGCAGCTGATTGGATAAAGCATGGCGTAAAAGCAGTCGACAAAGGTATAGACTGGGGACTAAACGTCTCGCAGTCAGAATAAAATCCCGACAAAAATCTAGTAGACAAATTAATGCCCCTTGTTCTGACGTAAAATCCGGCAGAGCAAGGGGCTTTTAATTTTGTAATTCACTAGAGGTTTACTTCGCTTGATCCGGGAGCAATATAAACCTAAATAATCGATCTTCTTTAAGATATTTATCGGCAACCGCTTTGACAGATTCTACAGTGACTTTGTCGAGCTCTTCTAGATAACGGATGGCATAAGTCGGATCCTTATCGTACATATAGGCACTAGAAATCTGACCTAACCAGAAACTATTTTCTTTCAGAGAGAGTTCGAGTTGGCGCCTTTCCTCAATCTTAAATTTCTCAAGATCCGTGGCTAGCGGACCATTATTTTTGACCTTGCCAATTTCATCCAAAGTAGACGCGATAAGACTCTCGTACTTGTCCACGCCAGTTCCAAACTGAACGGTAAAGCTGAAACGATTTTTCGGTAATTTGCTCATCGAAGCACTAGCGCGCGTACCGTAAACTCCACTTTCCTCTTCCCGCAAACGTTCAATCAGTTTAATAGTAAGCACACTTTCTAGCGCTTTCATATTCAAATTCTCTTGTTCGTTATACGTATAATCCCCATAGTAAGTTAACACAGCTGTCGCTTTTTCTTCTTTACCTTTATGTACGACCTTTTCGAAACCTTTCTCCGGCTCATAAATACCGAGATCTTTAGCTTGTTCATCTCGTCCGAGACTCGGCAACGATGCAACATACTGTTCCAAATAAGGGGTTATCTCGTTAATATCGAAAGAACCAACGATTGTAAAAACAAAATCGGATGCGTCCGCAAATCGCTCATTGTAGATCTCAAGCGCCCTGGCTTGGTTCACTTTATCGTAAGCTGCAATATCGAACGGTGTCCTGCGAACATTTCCATTATAGAGTGCGCTCATTACTTCTTTGCTAAATACAAACTGTGGATCGTCCTCCCTATTGGCACGCATAGATTTACTTTTGGTCAACGTACTTTGAAATACATCATTTTCAATTCTCGGAGCAGTAAAATAACCATAAATCATCTCGAAGGCCGTCTTTAAACCTTCTTTGTCTGAATATCCTGTCAATCCCTCGCTACGCTCAGAGAGATACGGACTGATGTTTACATTTTTACCAGACAAATATTTTTGCAACTCAATAGTCGAAAGTTGTCCCACGCCACTACTGTTTACGAGTGATCCCGCTAGCGTAGCCGAATAATAATCCTGATCACTATACAATGATGTTCCACCCGGACTAAACGCATTAATCAAAATTTGATCATTTTTAAAAGTAGTCGGCTTGAGCACCACCTTTACGCCATTACTCAGCGTAATTTCAGTCGCTTGGATTGCATCAATCGCCTTGCTGGAAGATATTACTCCCGCTTGTGGTTCTGATTCCAACATAGGCAGCTCGGAGACTTTATCATCATAAGGTGTAATATCGAGTCCTTGGACTTCTTTAAACCAACTGTTTACCATCTCTTCTGTCGGTAAAGATTCCTTTTCGTTTTCAGGAGCCATTATAACAACATCACGGTTGGTATCAAGATAGTACTGATTTCCAATCGCCTCCACCTCTTTTAAGGTCAGC
>NZ_JABMCQ010000119.1 GCF_013179575.1 Sphingobacterium shayense
ACACCGTTTCTTTGATGTACGCCGTTGGAAAATAGCTGAAGTTGTTGAGAATAGACAGCTCCATGGCACCGAACCGGTGCGGATCTCCTCCATTACGACCTACAACACGATTAAAGTGAGAAAAAGAGTATTTGCCGACCGTATGTATCTGTGGCCGATACCACAATCTGAAGTGGCCAAATCAGTCGATCTATTACAAAACCTTGGATATTAAAAGACGATAAGATGAAGATTAAACGATTATTAGCATTCCTTACAGCATTTGGGTATCTGTTGGTTACCGGCTGTGATGATGAAATTTCAAATGTAGCTGTAGATGAGCCGTTGAAAAATATAAATGGAAAGTGGAATGTGGTCCAATTAACAAGAAATGGCGAAGACCTAAGCCAAAGGTTGGATTTGGCGGGTTTCAGTTTAAATTTTAACGAGGATGGGACCTATTCAATCGGCGAACCTTTGCCTTTTGTGTTAGTGGGGGATGGAACTTTCCGGTTGAACGACCCACAATACCCGTTTAGTTTACTGATGACTTCTGAGGGTAGCGCGGAAGAGGTCGTTGTGAAATTCCAATATCCCGTGGTAAAAGGAAAGCGGCAGCTAAGCCTTTCATTTAGTCTAGGCTGTTCCGGCAACATATATCAATACAACTTCGAACGAGATAATTAAGAACCATGAAAAGACCAATTCAAAACCTATTGTACCTGTATATTCTTGTCGGGCTGTCGTTGACTGTATTTTTGGTTCAATGCGGATTGAAATCCTTAACAGTGACCATACCCGAACAGGCGAAAGCCGGAGAAACAGTAACTTTTATTATGCATAGTGGGGCCGAACCAAGAATTGAAGGATCAGGAACATATACGACGCAGTTGTTAGCGGGTATTATGGTGCCTAAAAATTGGAATGCGAGACGGAATGCGGTACTGAAATACACCAGTCCTAAGGGAAACGGGACCATGCGTTTGATCCCCGATAGCGAGGTAGAGCCTGTATCGGGCTTGAACTGGCATCAAGCTGCAAAAAAGATGTTCGGAATAGGCCCTAACCTAGTGGATGACTTTGAATGGATTGTCTACAGAAGTACGCAATCCTATACGTTTGCCAATAATGAGGATATCGATTTCAATGTCGCAGTAGAATGTAATGTAGGGTCAGAGAATATGCTTGTTCGTTTAGGATTTTATGTGGGATCTTCTATAGAGAATTTGCGACCTGAGGACACAGATTATAAGAAATTCACTTTTTCGGAGGTTTTCCAAGTCACCGATGGAGAAGGTGATTTGATTGATTTTGTTAACCCCCAACTAGGTACCGTTCAGCCTGTAAAAAGTCTAGACAATGATATTATAACCTTGAATTTCAATGGCGGAGTCGTCAATACCGTTTTAGACAATGAAAATGAAGTATACCTACATGCACGTGCATTTGATCAAGGGGGTCAGTTGATTGGGGAGGTCAATGAATCTAGCGAAAAGACGAGGCTCACGAGCATGCAGGGGAAGCGGTTTTTAATCGATATATGGCCCAGGGGATTCTTCAATATTGCAAAAGGTGTACAAATTGCACGATTGGAATATTTTTTTACAGATCAGACCGATACGAAGGTCGTAGGATACGGTAATACCGCCGAACCATTTAAATATACTTTTCGGTGCGAGTAATCTTTAGGAGCATCAAAAAAGAATACTAATCAAAAATTATCTGAATATGTTGAATCATTATATAAAGCTAGCTTTCATAGGGCTACTAATGCTGCCGATCGGAACCTATAGTGTGAGTGGTCGCGGTGTTTCGCCTGTTCTCTTTAGGGATGTGGAAAAAAAGCTCCTATTAAAAGTCTTTGACGAGTACGGTAAGCCATTGTCCGGTGCAAAAGTTTATTCGCGGGATCATAAACTATTGGGGGAAACAGACGCTAACGGAGAGGTTCATTTTGAATTTGCCGTAGGGGGCGATGTTATTATTATGCATCCATCTTATTATGCTAACGTTGTAAAAGCTGAGCCTGGACTTAAAATTGCCATGGTGAGTAGTTATCTCAAGCGGAGCGACACGCTCCAAATTTTTAATGATAAAAAAACAAATGCAAATTTATTAGGAGCGGTATCCGTTTTATACAATAACCAACTTAAAAGCACACCCACTTCACTTTATTTAAATGCATTGACGGGACGGACTTCAGGTCTATATACGCAGGAAATAAGTGGATTTCGGTCCCCTCGAGTAGCGGCGATTACCTATAATGATTTGGCGGGTTCGTTGCCCAGTGAAGCTACAAAGTATAGTTCAAGTCTTAGCGATAACAGTGAAGTTCTCTTCAACTTGCGCGGGCAACAACCCGTCACAATTATCGACGGCGTGCAGCGGGAAATATATTCTATTGACCCAGAAAGTATCGAGTCAATCACTATTGCCAAAGATGCGTTATCGTCAGTTTTATTAGGACAGCGTAGCTCAAGAGGTATATTGGAGATTCGTACCAAAAAAGGAGTGGCGGGCCCTCCGCGTATTTCTTTTACAGCGCAAACGGGGATGCAGCATGCTTTAAAAAGACCTGAACCTTTAAATGCGTACGAGTACGCTTATTTATATAACGAAGCATTATTGAATAGTGGTCGTCAGCCGGTATATTCTAGCGAGGATTTTAGTCTTTATCAGAACGGAACTTCTCCGCTACTTTATCCTAACATAAATTGGTACGATGCGGTTCTAAAAAGCGGTAGTCCGATTACAAAATATAATCTGAGTGTAAATGGCGGTATTCGAAATGCCAGATATGCCTTGTCACTCAGTTACCTTGATCAAGAAGGCATGTTCAATTCCTCGGACGAGTTTGATTACCCTACAAATGTGAGTCAACGTCGTTATTTGATAAACAGTTCCATCGACGTCGATGTGACAAAAGATTTCACTATTGGCTTGCAGCTATTTGGTCGTATTCAGGATGGAAGGCAGCCAGGGGCAGGAACTTCAAATATTTTAAACGCTCTTTATAATACGCCTAATAATGCCTATCCTATCTTTAATGAGGATGGATCTTATGGCGGGTCATCGCTATTCAGGAGCAATCTCTATCAGCAAGCAACGGGTTCGGGGTACCTTATCGATAACACTCGCGATGTATTTGCCAATCTGGATTTCAATTATAAGTTTGACCAGTGGTTGCCGGGGTTATACGCAAAAGGGAGGGTCAATGTTTCTTCTACCTCTTCCAGTTTTGTAGACAGGAGTAGGTTACAGCCCGTTTTCGATGCGCGTTATAATGAAGCCGGTGAACTGACATATATCCGCTATGGCGATATTTCCGATCAACCTAACTCTTTTTCAACAACTTCGACGGCTAATTTCTTTTACTTTCAGGGAGCCCTTGGGTATGATCGACAAATTGATGAGAATCATCAGCTCGGAGGGAAAATATTCGTAGATCAACGGACGGCAAATTACCAATTCGATTTGCCAGCTATTCATACCAATTTCGCAGCAACGGGTAATTATGCCTATCAACAAAAGTATTTTGGAGAATTAGCGGTAAATTATTCCGGTTTTAACCGCTTTCAGCCGGACAGAAAGTATGGAACTTTCTATGCGATGGGTATGGGTTGGGACATGGCAAAAGAGTCATTTATCTCCGATAATGCCGATTGGGTAGACCAGTTAAAATTTAGAGCAACGTATGGGCATACAGGTAATACGAATGAAGGTGCTTTGGGTTACTATAGCTGGCGCTCGTCTTACGGACAGGACGGCGCCAACGGATACAATTTTGGATCGGAATATTCATATGTCAATAGCATAATCGAGCAGGGACTAGCGAATGTAAATGCCACCTGGGAAAAAGGAAAAAAGTTCAACATTGGTCTCGATGTTTCTTTGTGGGATTCGATGTTTCGGTTTACAGTAGACTATTATAGGGATCGATATTACGATCTTCTTCAACAGCGGGGATCAACGATTGAACTGATTGGTATAAGTTACCCAAATGAGAATATCGGTGAAAATTTGTTCGAAGGGCAAGAGGTTAGCTTGAGTTATCAGAATCATCTTGGAAAGTTCAATTACTTCATTACCGCCAACGCATCTCGTATGCGCACGGAAGTGCTTTATATGAATGAAGTGTTCCAAAAATACCTGTGGAATCGTCGCACCGGTATGCCTTTAGGACAGACGTTCGGTTATGTAGCTGATGGACTAATTCAAACTCAGCAGGAAGCCGAAGCTGCCCCGTTGCTGGGTGGAAATCCGGTGTATCCGGGAGACGTTAAGCTGGTTGACCTGAATGATGACGGGATCATCAATACCTATGATCAAACAGCAATTGGTAATACAAAACCGATTTTATATTACGGAGCCACATTTGGGTTTAACATAGCAGGATTTGATCTTAGTATCCTCCTTCAGGGCGTTGCTAATCGCACCTACCAAAAGACAGACTATTCATTCGGTAGCAACGGTGAAAGCCAAGGATATAAATATATGATGGGACGTTGGACTCCTGAAACGGGTGAATCAGCAACGTATCCTCGTCTTACTGTCGGCAGCGACCCTACCAATACACCTTACCTCAATACATCCAGTTACTGGACACGCTCGGGTGAATACCTAAGAGTAAGAAACGTTGATTTAGGATATACATTTCCGTTTCATTTAAGCCGTAAAATTAAGGTGTCAGCATTACGTGTTTTTGCTAACGCACAAAACTTGTTCACGTTTACGCCGTACGGGAGACTTGATCCGGAGATAATGGGAGATACATCTTATCCAGCACAACGGACTATTGTGTTTGGAGTAAATATAAAGTTATAAACCTAAGGATAGATACAGACATGAAATATATTAATTTTAAGTGGTCACTGTTGATCTCAATGGCGATTTATACTTTCGGCTCCTGTAAGAGTGACCTGGAAATTGTGCCTATTGAATTGCAGACGTTAGAACAGGTGTTTGATACGAAGGATTCGGCGGGAGTGAATGCTAATCGATTTCTGAGCGATTGCTATCGATTTTTGCCGGAAACAGGAAATAGAGTTGGAGGAGATTTTCTGGATGCAGGAACAGACGATGCTTTATCTTCTAATCCGACCAATACGTCCGTGCAGCAATTGGCTCTTGGGACTTATACTGCCGACAGCTATCCCGATAATTTGTGGAGTTCTTTTTACCAAGGTATTCGTAAAGCAAATATTTTTATCAAGAATATAGACCGCGTTCCGCTAAAAGGACAGCTGCAGAATGGTACTCCCCTTAAAAGGGTCTGGAAAGCCGAAGCGAGATTTTTAAGAGCGATGTTTTATTTTGAATTGCTTAAACGTCATGGAGGTATTCCCTTATTAGGCGATCAGGTTTATCAGCTCGATGACGATATTGAATTGCCACGAAATAGCTTCGAGCAGTGTGTAGAATATATAGTTCAGGAATGCGAGGAGATAAAAGATAGTCTGCGCGTCGATCCTTTCGATCTTCCAATGTATGGAAGGCCAACGAAAGCTGCAGCTCTTGCTCTGAAATCTCGGCTCCTACTTTATGCGGCTAGCCCGTTGTTTAATGGTGAAAATGTTGATGGGCAGAATCCATTTACCGGGTATTCAGCGTTTTCAGCAGATAGATGGCAGCTCGCTGAAACAGCGGCGAAGCAGGTCATAGATCTCAAATTATTCCGTTTAGAACCGGAGTTCAAGGATGTTTTTATTACCAGGAATCGCGAACGGATCTTTTCCAAACAGGGAGGTAACAACACCAACGTAGAAAATAATAACGGACCTATTGGATATGCGGCAGGGGTAAATAATGGAAGGACAAGTCCTACTCAGGAATTTGTCGATTGTTTTGGTATGGCTAATGGTTTGGAAATAACTGATCCTAACGCAGGGTACGATGAAAATGATCCGTATGTAGCACGCGATAAACGTTTTTACGCAAGCGTCTTTTATGATGGAGCCATGTGGTTAAGCCGGCCCGTTCAGACGTTTGAGGGCGGAGCGGACAAGCCGGGTGGATCACGACAACAAACTAAGACGGGCTATTATTTACGCAAATTTATGGGTGATTTTGAGTCGGCGGTAAATTATAGTAATGTCAATCACGATCATATTCTTTTTCGTTATGCTGAAATACTTTTGAGTTACGCTGAAGCGAGAAATGAACGTTTGGAGTCACCTGATCAGGGCGTATATCAAGCTATTGAAAGTATTCGACAACGGGCAGGGTTATTACCGTATGAATTACCTGCGGGGCTGACTAAAGCAGAAATGCGAGAAGTCATCCATCGAGAACGGCGCAAGGAACTGGCTTTTGAAGAGCATCGTTTTTACGACGTTCGCAGGTGGAGGAAAGCGGAGGTGGAGTTTAATAAGGATTTGCATGCTGCTGTTATTTATCGAACAAGTACAGGCGCTATTCGACAACCCGTTGCTGTTTTGAAGATGAATTTTGAAGAGAAAATGTACTTGGCTCCGATTCCTTTCAATGAGGTTATAAAAAATCCAAAAATGGAACAAAACCCAGGGTGGTAATCAATTCAATTAACCAAAGAAATTATTGTGATGAAAAAAGATATTTATATCTTATTAATAATGGTCTGGGTACCGTTTTTAATATTTGCGCAGTCCACAATCACGGGGATTGTAAAAAATAGTTCCGGACCACTATCGGGTGTTACTATTTCGGAGAGGGGAGGCACTTCGGTTCAAACCGACCGTAACGGACGATTCAGTATATCGCTAAAAGCGACTAACGTGTTGACATTTACAAGCGTAGGCTATGCCACTCAGCAGAGAAGCGTCGAAGGAGAGAAGGAACTTGAGATAATTCTTCTGCCGAGTAGCCAAGATATTAATGAGGTTGTGGTTGTTGGATTTGGTACTACCAAAAAATTGACAAATACAGGGGCTGTCAGCTCTATTAAGGGGGCTGATATCCGAAATGTGCCAACCTCAAGCGTGCAAAATGCCCTTACTGGTCGATTGCCTGGTTTTGTTTCTGTGCAACGCTCTGGCCAGCCTGGGAAGGATGCCTCTGATTTTTATATCCGAGGGGTGAGTTCATTAAATCCGGAGGGAAATCAACCATTGATTATCGTCGATGATATTGAATATACCTATGAACAGTTGTCTCAGATCAACGTCAATGAGATCGAGAGCATATCTATTTTGAAAGATGCTTCAACAACCGCTGTATTCGGTATTAAAGGGGCTAACGGCGTACTTGTTGTTAAAACGCGCCGTGGGGAATCAGGGAAGCCTAGGATCAATGTCCGTTCGGAAATGGGGATGCAGAGTCCTGTTACAAGGCTAAAGTTTTTAAACGCTTATCAAAGTGCGCAACTTTGGAATGAAGCTATCGCAAATACGGAAGGTGACAATACAAACCAACCTTTTGATGAACAAGCGTTAGAGCATTTTCGTTCAGGTGATGATCCTTATGGCCATCCGGACATAAATTGGTATGAACGTATTTTCAAACCCTCCAGTTTTCAATACAATACCAATGTTGATATTTCTGGCGGGAGCGAAAGCATCAAATATTTTATTTCCGGAGGCGCACTTTCTCAGGATGGCAACTTATATAGTTTCGCGAACGAAGGGGATCAGATTAACAACAACTATTATTATAGGCGGTATAATCTTCGATCAAATCTTGATGTACAGGCGACTAAAAGCTTGAAGTTGCGACTGGATTTCCGTACAAATTTTAACAGAATAAATTCTCCTCGGGCGGGAAACATCGTCGGAGAAGTATTTGATTTCAATAAGATTCGTCCCTGGTCGGCTCCTTTCCTTAATCCGGACGGTTCATATAGTTATGCAAACGATACGCAGGATCTGTTACCAACGGTCAATGCCAGGTTAGCCACAGCTGGTTATAATCTAGATAGAAGAAATGATATTAATATTTTATTTGGGGGCACGCAGGAGTTAGATATTGTCACCAAAGGCCTCTCTTTTTCTACTCGTATTGCTTATGCAAGTGTAGAATCAAATGGTCGGGAGCAGGCACGCGACGAAATTCCTGTTTATCGGTATTATCCCTATACCGACGCATATCAATTAAAAGGGGGAGCACCCTATGTTCTAGGAAATTACACACTGCGAGCCTATCAAGGAGACTACAATAATCGGATGAATTTCCAAGCAAATTTCAATTACGACAGATCTTTTGGAGTACATCGGATCAATTCTCTCCTATTATATAATAGGGAATCCTATAAAACCAAGGGTGATAAAAAAACGAATTGGATTCCGCAAAATTTTGAAGGCTTTACTTGGCGTACTGGATACAATTATAAGGAAAAGTATCTCGTGGATTTGACGTTGGCCTACAATGGTTCGGATCGTTTCCAATCGGACAAACGATATGGCTTTTTTCCCGCAGTATCTGTAGGCTACAACTTAGCTGAAGAGAAATTTTTCCAAGAGGCGTTTAGTTTTGTGGATTTGTTTAAAATCAGGGGATCCTACGGTGTTGTTGGCTCAGATAAAGTCGCTGGAGACCGGTACCTCTACCAACAGGTATATAACGAAGGGTTGGGTTATTCATTCGGAGAGACACATCAGCCTTCTGGCAGTATCGTGGAAGGAAACTTAGGAAATCCCAATGTCACTTGGGAAAAGCAGCGCTCTTTTGACATAGGACTGGAGATAAACTTGCTGAAAAATAAGTTTTCGATGGTGGTCGATTACTTTAATAATATCCGTTACGATCAATTGGTCGCCTCGCAGTCATTACCCATCCATATTGGTGTTGGCGTGTCCCCCTCGAATATTGCTCGCGTTCGTAACCGCGGAGTTGAATTTGAAGTAAACTATAACAACCATATCGGTGAATTTAATTACAATGTAAAAGGCGTGCTAACGTATTTCAAGAACAAAATTTTATTCCAAGATGAGCCGATGCCTGCATACCCCTGGTTACGTTTGACAGGTCATCAGATTGATCAACCTATTGGTTATCTGTTCGACGGATTTTATACCGAACAAAATATTGCAGAAAGCCCTAAACCTACTGGTGGCTATGAAGTGCAGCCTGGCGATTTGCGCTATAAGGATCTTAATGGTGATAACATCATCGACGATTACGATAGGACGATAATCGGCAGACCGAATATACCTAATACTAGTTTTGGATTAACCTTAGGTGGTAGCTATAAAGGTTTTAGTATTAGTGCGTTATTGCAAGGTACCACGGGATACAGCTTTAGCGTTTACGGAAGTGGCATTGAGCCGTTTCAAAGTCAGTTTCAGCCTATACACCAAGAGAGGTGGACTCCTCAGACGGCCACGACGGCAAAGTTTCCCCGGTTAACCACTAACCCAACAACGATCAGTAGCCCTTCCTCGTATATGTCGGATTTTTGGCTAATCGATGCCACTTATCTTCGACTAAAAACGGTGGAGTTAGGTTATCAGTTACCGGATCGTTGGTTGCCGTTCAAGATAAATAACGCGCGTGCATACCTAAGTGGTTACAACCTATTAACATGGACGAACTACTCTATCTATCAGCAGGATCCCGAGGTAACCTCGAATACGGCTGGAGACGCCTATCAAAACCAAAGAGTTGTCAATTTAGGTATCCAAATAGGCTTTTAAATCCAATGGAAATATCAGTGCTTGAAAATATCTATTTTTAAGCGCTGTATTATATTAATATTATGTTTCCGACTTTTTCATCCTTGGTTAATTATTTGTTTGGGACAGATCTTTCTTGGCCGGTCCCAACCTTTGGAATTTTTGTCACGTTAGCATTTATTCTGTCGTACTTAACATTCTGGAGCGAGTTTGCAAGAAAAGAAAGATTGCTACAGTTTAGCACGTTTAAGTGCAAAGTAAGATGGGGAACACGAATGAAATTGATGCTATTTCTAGGATACGGATGTATCGGATTCTTGATTGGGTATAAAGGTGTAGGAGCATTAATTGAACAAGAAACTTTCTCTTACAATCCTGTTCGTTTTATCTTCTCAACACAGGGAGATTGGACGGCAGGGTTATTGATTTGTTTGAGTTTCTGTATAATGACTACGTTTATTTATAGAAGTCTACTCTTTTCACAAACTTTTACTCAGATGAGGAGCGCACGACCAAGGGAGATTCTACCCACGATGTTATTATGGGCGGGAGTAAGCGGCTTCGTTGGAGCGAAGGTGTTTAATATTTTTGAGAATGGCCATTTGTATCATTCCCATAGCTATTTTGAAATATTAGATTTCGGAGGGTTAACATTCTGGGGGGGACTTATTTTTGGCGCCTTAAGCTATTTAATTATCGGCAGAAAAAATGGAATGAGATGGCAGCATTTGGCTGATGTAGGATCGTTGGGAATGTTAGTCGCTTACGGTGTTGGAAGAATTGGATGCCATCTTTCCGGTGATGGAGATTGGGGGGTGGTGAATAATGCCGATAAGCCATTTACATGGCTGCCCGATTGGATGTGGTCGTTCCGTTTCCCCCATAATGTCCTTGAGCAGGGGGAATATATACCGGAATGTGTGGGGAAATATTGCTACATCCTTCCCCAAGGCGTGTTCCCTACGTCTTTCTATGAGTCTGTGATTATATTATTTGCTTTTGCCGTGCTGTGGATGGTAAAAGACAAAATTAAGATGCCTGGATTGCTCTTTGCTATTTATCTATTTATCGCTGGGATGGAACGGTTTCTGATCGAATTTATCCGGGTGAATTACAAGTTTGACGTATTTGGGTTTTCTCTTTCCGAGGCACAATTAGTTGGGGTTTTTATGATAATACTATCTTTCATAGTAACAGGGTGTCTGCTTTTAAAACACAATAGGACAGGGGTTTGCAGCGAGGCTGTTACGGCCGAAAACGCCAAGAGACGGAGTCGGGTGATCGGCGATGTTGGCGCAGAAAGAGCACGCTAAATAGCACAGTAGGTAGGTGACCTGTTTTGTAAAACAAACTAACTTTCGGCGCCGTTTCGGTACCGGGTAGCGTGAACCGTTATGATCTTTCTTTTACAGCGTAGATTATTTTAAAGGTTACAAATTCACCAAAGGGCTCTTGCGTAATTTTTAAAAAAGTGCTTTCTGCAATTTCATCGATTGAGTCAATAATGAGGTCATAAAACTCTTTGGTATCTTGTTGAAATTTTATATCTAACGCTTCTTCTTTATTTACCGTTTTTCTGAATGTTAACTTGTCCATAACTGCTTATTATTTATGTATATACAAATATATGCATTATATTTTTTTTCAGACCTGAGTTATTTTATGCATATATTTCTGCGCCCTAAATTTCGTTTGATATTCCTTTTCATAGACAACAGTCAATAAGGTCGCTGCGTCATTGCTGAGATCACCGAGGTAAATATGGAGGTGATGGTCGCATGCATGACGTATAGTTAGATAAGACAATATACATCTTGGAAGAAATAGGATGGTACCACAGGAGCAGATTTCACGATATTTGAAAAAACACGAGCTCTTAAAACAAAAATCAGTGTCGAATTATATTCTTGTAGGCTATGGAAAGCTCGTGTTGCGTATATAAATTAAAAGAAACCATTTTAAAAGTAGTCCGTTCTAATGAAAAAAGTGTAAACATTTAAATTAGAGTATTATGGCAATGGACACAGCAAACGAAGGCAAACTAACGGAAAAAATCGAAAGTCAAACGGCAAAGGTTCCATCTTTGTTTTTTTTAAAAGCAGCTGTAGCGCTTATGGGAATTTCGGCAGCACTAAAATGTTGTAATTGGAAAGATGATAAAGATGCCTTATTTATTGGGCAATGGGTTGCGCCATTCTTATTATTGGGCATTTACAACAAGATCGTGAAAACCGCTGGGCACGATTAGTAGCAAATATTAGGTCTGCCTAGTTAGAAAAACAAAAGACAACCTCCTTTTTAAAAGGGGGTTGTTGTTTAAAAGAATTTCATCAGCCCCAACCCGCGTGATTTTGAGCGTTTGTAATGTTTTTGAGAAGCTATTTGTATATTTAGAATACGATTTATTTTATTTTAAATGGAACTATTTTAACTATTTAGGTGTTTAATGTGAAAGATCGGCAACAAAGCGGAATATAAGGTTCGTGAATCGATCGGGTTTTCCTGTTTCATCGCATTTGTCATTCCCTTGATTGCGCCCAGTTAGACTATTTTAAAAACCAGAATATATGGAATTTGTTCGATTGACCCATGATGTATTGCACCTACTGAAATCTGAGGGATACACGATTTTGCAATCCCCGATGCCCTTGACAAGTTATGATCCGTCTTGGTACGCCATGCGGGTGGACGATGTTTGGGAATATCTTGACCGTTTAATGTGTGAGCCTTTCGCGGAACCTAATATTATTATCATAGATGACGCATTGAATACTCATAATGAAGTACTGGTCGGTTCCGTCTTCGTTCAAGAAAATACGTTAACGCGTTAGATAGATTTTAAAATTCTATTGAAGAATTATTCATTCGACGCCACGGTATAAGTCGGGTCTTCAATGATGTTAACCTCTATAACCGATTCCGCATTTTTTAATAGTCGCCTGCAATCAGCACTTAAATGGCGTAAATGCAATTTTTTGCCTTCTTTGTTATATTTCTCTGTGATTTTATTTAAGGCTTCAATCGCGGACATATCGACGACTTTACTTTCTTTAAAATCTATTATTACTTCAGTGGGGTCATTTAATACATCGAATTTTTCTGCGAAAGCGGCGGTGGAACCAAAAAAGAGTGGTCCGAAAATTTCGTAATGCTTTACGCCATTTTCATCGAGGTATTTTCTTGCTCGAATCCGTTTTGCACTTTCCCATGCAAATACCAACGCTGAAATAACAACACCGATTAGTACAGCTAATGCTAAATTGTGTAATAACACTGTAATTACAGCCACCAGCATACCCACGAAAATATCATGACGCGGCATTTTATTGATAATTCTGAAACTTACCCATTCAAACGTTCCGATGGCTACCATCATCATTACACCAACTAAAGCGG
>NZ_JABMCQ010000012.1 GCF_013179575.1 Sphingobacterium shayense
ACCATTTCAATGTTTGTCACATCAGTAACAACTGTTAATGCGCGCATCGCTGTTTTGACAGTCTCTTTAATACGCTTATTGTCCATTACCGTTGCAATGTTCAATGATCCGAGGTTACATGAAATGCCATAGCGAATTTTATCTTCTTTGCCGTAAATCTCGATATCTGAAACCTGAGACACTTGCATAATCTCGGTGCACAAATTTGAAAACTTGACCTGACCGATTTCATTCAAAGCGTGTACTCTATTCGTGTTTTCTTTGAAGAAGATATATGGATACCCTGATTCTTTTTGAGTTTGAGCAATGCGAACCAACAAATGGCGTGCGTTGATCTTTTTCTTTTTAACGTTCGGATTTGTAATTAATTCATCATACATCAAATCCATATCCAACTCATCCAAATATTTACCATATTCCTGCATCACAGTATGTGGATAAATAAGATAGCACGCTTCATCTTTTTCAGCAAGCTCCATGAACTTGTCAGGTACGATTATCCCAATTGAAAGTGATTTAATACGAACTTTCTCGTCCACATTTATTTTCTTACAGTCTAAGAATTCTTCGATATCAGAGTGGAAAATGTTCAAATAAACAGCTCCGGCTCCAGGACGTTGCCCTAATTGGTTTGCATAGGAGAATGTATCTTCGAGAATTTTCATGATAGGTAGAACACCACCAGCACGACCTTCTACACCTTTGATAGCCTCACCGCGCGCGCGGATTTTCGAGATATTAAATGATACACCTCCTCCAATAGAGGAAAGCTTCATTGCTGAATCGACAGCATAACCAATACCATTGAGGTTGTCACCTATTTCGTCCAAGAAACAGGAAACTAATTCACCAGACCGTTTTTTTCCAGCGTTCAAGAATGTCGGAGTAGCAGGTTGATATTCTTGATTGATCATTATTTCAGCGTATTCGATAGCTTTTTTTACGCCCTCTTGACGAGCAAGAAATAATGATACAGCTACAACACGGTCCTCATAGCGTTCTAAAAATTTTTCTCCGGAATCATCACGTAAAGCATAGCTTTGAAAAAATTTAAAAGCAGCCATAAAAGATTGGAATCGGAATTTCTTAGCGTATACAAAATTGTATACTTCTTCCATTTCCTCGAATGTGAACCACTCATAGAAATCAATATAATAACTGTTTTCTATTAAGTAATCGACTTTCTCTTTCAGGTTATAGAAAAATACGGTGTTTTTGTTTACGTATTCTAAGAAATAGGCGCGTACAGCTTCTTTATCCTTGTGCAAGCTATACTCGTCGTCTTGCTTAATCATTATCTCATTGTTAAGCAATATCCAATTTTTTGCTACCTCGTTTGCTATCATTGTATTGGTGTTTAATAATTTCTATAAATTGATTGATATCCTCCATTGTGCCCGAAAGTTCAAATTTCATTGCTAATGGCACATCGTAATCCTCGGACACCTTGTTAGCTGCTAGACCAAAGTTTTTCCCCCAGTTTCTATTTCCGCTAGAGGTTACCGAAAATATTTTGTTAGCGTGCTTATCCATAAAGGAGGATGTGATATCTGGTACACTACCCATTTTGGTTGTGTAAGTAATCAAGTGGCCTTCTTGAACAAGTTCTATTCCGGATTCTATTTTATGCGCTTCCCATCCTGTGATTTGCACCACTTTGTTGATAAAACGTTGTACGTTTCCAGTTTTTGAATCGTAGTATAAATGAACCATAGCTCGCCTAATTTAAGGTGAATACTTTACTTAAAGTGCGATTGTAGCCAGCTCTTCTGGTTTAAAGCCGATAATACGCTGCTGTATCTCTTCGTTTTCCAAAACCAATACGGTTGGAACAGTACGAATTTTGAATTTGGCCGCTAAATCAGGCTGGTCGAAAGGGTTGATCGTTTCGTAGCTTACCCCCTTTTGATCCAGATAAGCCGATACCTGTGCGCATGGTGCACAGTCATTTTTTTCGAATTTAATGATTCTTGCCATGTTGTTGTAATTTAATATGTCAGAGAAAGCTAATTCCCTTAGAAGTTAATACACGATACTTGGCTCAGGTGTGAGTCTCAAGCTTAACAAATATCCAACATTTAAGTCCCACATGTTAACGATACTTTTCCACATGCTGGAGAATACGTTTGTATAAACAGCGTCCCTAGCTTATTTTTAGTTGTAAAAGCCTGATAGAGAGATGGCGGATAGAATGTTGATAACTTTAAAACCCTCTTATATCTTAAAATATTTGTGTTGAATTTAGAAAAAAAAACGTATATTATTGGGGGTAAAAACTGACTAAATTTTGACCATTATTTCTTCTCTCTGTAAGCGAATGGTTTATATACAATACCTGAGATTCGGAATTCTAAATTGGGACAAAAATTATTGTTATTTTAGTGAAAAAATAGATTATGAAATTTATATATAGCATTTTTTTCCTTTTTATTACGACCACGCTATGCGCCCAAGAACAGCTCACATTCCAAAGACCGTCCGCTGAAATTTTGGAGCTAGCGGATTATCAACGACCACCTGCGGTTATATTATCGCCCGATGAAAAATGGATAATTACACTATATAAACCGACCTATAAAAGCTTAGAAGACCTAAATAGTCCTGAGATCCGTTTGGCTGGGCTACGGATGAATCCCGTTGTTAACATGCAGAGTGGTGCCACATATCATAATAATATTAAAATCCGACCTTTCGGTTCTCAGCAGGAGGAACAAATAGATGGGCTACCAAAGGATGCAAAGCTTGAAAACTTAGAGTTTTCCCCAGATTCAAAATATTTGGCATTTACACACACCACTGGAAAAGGTGTAGAATTGTGGCTTTTGAAGCTTGATCAGAAAAAAGCAAAGAAAATTTCCCAAGATGATCTGAATGGGAATATGGGAAGCCCTTATCGTTGGTATCGTGACAGCGGTAGATTGTTGATTTCAAAACTGCCTTCGACTCGTAAGCCTTTAATTGATAGTAGTAAAGATATACCTACGGGTCCTACGGTTTCGACTAGTGGGGGAGAAGTATCTCAATTACGTACTTATCAAGATCTTCTTAAAAATCCTCAAGATGAAGTTAATTTTGAGACATTGACACAAACAGAGTTATTTTCGATAGATCTAGAAGGAAGTCAAACTAAATTGTTAAAATCTGGAATTTATACCCAACGTTCGTTCTCTCCGGATGGCAAGTATTTATTGGTAACAGTGTTAAAAAGACCTTTTTCCTATATTGTTCCATACCGAAATTTTCCACAAGAAACTTCAGTCTATGATTTATCTGGAAAATTAGTAAAAAAAGTCAGCGAAACGCCATTGATAGAAATTCAACCGAAGGGTTTTTCATCAACTCGGAAAGGTAAACGTTATATAAGCTGGCGCAGTGATTTGGCGTCAAGCTTAACGTATGTCGCGGCCCTTGACGACGGTGATGCTTTTAAGGAAGCGGAGTTTAGAGACGAACTATTTACTTGGGATGCACCGTTTGATAAGAATCCGGTATCATTGATGAAGCTAAACGATCGCTATGCTGGAGTTGTTTGGGGAGACAGTCATCACGTAATAGTATATTCTTCTTGGTATGACACACGGAATCAGAAGATATTTTTACTAGATCCTACGGCAAAAACCTCAAAAATTATTTCAGATAGAAATTCACAGGATGTTTATAATGATCCGGGGCAAATATTTATCGATAAAAGCAAGTATGGAACTGATGTCATGGTGATAAAAAATGACAAAATGTTTTGGATAGGAGATGGATATACAGACAAAGGGCAATTTCCATTTGTTGATGAACTTAATTTAAAAACGTTAAAAAAGAAGCGGCTTTATACTTCTAATATCGAAAAGAAAAAAGAAGATATATTGCGTGTTTTAGATATTGAAAAAGGCGATTTATTGGTGTTACAGCAGTCGCCTACCGAATATCCGAATTATTTTACAAAAAATATGAAATCGGGGGAGACGATAGCTCTTACCCATTTGAAAAATCCATTTCATTCACTAGAAGGGGTAAGCAAAGAGGTGATACATTATAAGCGCAACGACGGCGTAGACTTAAACGGCACTTTATATTTGCCAGCAAATTATAATAAAGGGAGTGAAGAGAAGTTACCACTTTTGATATGGGCCTATCCAACCGAATTTAAAGATAAAGCAACTGCGGGACAAAGCACAGCTAATCCATATGCGTTTACGTTTCCTTATTATGGATCGTTTGTTTATTGGGTTACTAAAGGATACGCGGTATTAGACGATGCCTCTTTTCCAATCATAGGAGAGGGGGATGATGAACCAAACGATACATTTGTAGAACAGCTTGTTGCGAACGGCGCTGCAGCGATCGATGCTGTTGATAAATTAGGTTTTGTCGATCGTAAAAGAGTAGGAATAGGTGGACATTCATACGGTGCGTTCATGACGGCGAATCTTTTAACATATTCTGATTTGTTCGCAGTAGGCATTGCACGTTCTGGAGCATATAATCGCACACTCACGCCGTTTGGTTTTCAGCGCGAGCAACGAAATTACTGGGATGATCCTAATTTATATAATCGTATGTCACCCTTCATGAATGCACACAAGATGAAAACGCCTTTATTGCTGATTCATGGTGGTGCAGATAATAATCCAGGTACTTTCACGTTGCAGACCGAGCGGTATTTTCAGGCGCTAAAAAACTTGGGTGCACCGGTGCGGATGGTGATACTGCCACTAGAATCTCATGGTTATGCATCACAAGAGAATATTTTTCATACACTGTGGGAACAAGACCAGTTCTTGGAAAAATATTTGAAAAATAAAATTGAATAATTTTTTTCGAATCCTATCTACGGGGATAAATATGCGTTAATGCCGTTTTTGACCAACGTATGATTGTTGTTTAAAAGAAAAGCTCGTTGATCCCATTTGTAAAACCAAAGAGCTTTTCTTTTAAGTATAGAGGGTTTATTTTTTCTTGACATTGAATGGGACAGCGTAATCGCCCCAGCTTAAAGTGATTAACCCGCTCGGCTGCGCAGAGATGGTAAATTGTTCTTGGAACTCGCCGCCAGAGCCATTATTTACATCCACACGTAACGCATCCGTACTTTTGTCATATTTTGTGCCCCATTGATCCCACGTCTTGTTAAATATGAGCGTCGTTTGCTGTTCTCCAGGGATACTGTATAAACTGTATTTTCCAGCAGGTAGCGATTTACCTTCAATAGTAACATTTTGGTCAACCTCAAATGTTGTCGCTTCATTCGCTCCTGTACGCCATACCTTACCGACAGGGGCGATATCTACACCTAGTTCTCTACCTTTAACGGACGGCTTACTATAAGTTATATTGATATTAATCCCTTCATCGGTAGTAACTGTTACATTGTCAAGAGGGCTCGCTCTTTTGCTTTTATCCGTTTGTGCAACTGTGATGAAACAAATCATGCTTAAAAAGCATATAATACTGGTGATTTTCATGGTATAATTTTTTAGTCCAGTATATAACAATTATTCCATTGATTTGTTTTATTATAAGACAAATAGCTAACTTTAATCGAACCGAGGTCTAATGGAAAATGAAGTGTTTAATCTTTACATAACGGAGCTATTTCGATTCTTCGATAAAGAACAACCATGGGCGTTGCCGGATGGTTGGGAGAAGGATTTAATGCTCGCGTTAAACGAGAGTGTGGTACGTAACATCCAAGAACGGTTAGGATTGATGTTACTTCGAGACAATACGTTTTCGAATAGTTGTTTTGCCACTGCTAACAAAGAAATTCGGGATGAATACAAGCAATTTATTTCACCACGTGAGTTTCTTTATTTTTTGTACGGTACGTTTTTAATATCAACTGAAGAGAATAAATCAATAACCGAGTTATTTTGGCCAGATATTTTACCAGAGGATAGTAGCATATTTTGGGAACGTCTTCGACATGGTGAAAAACGGCTCCTAATAGCACCGTAGCCTTTTCTTACGGTGCCATTATAAATCTTCTAGACCAAGTATTCAAATAATGTTTGATCTTTATTAAGTTCAATAAAGTCGAATTTATAGGACTTCATCCGATCAATGAAGGGTACATAATCGTTCGGATCATTTAACTCAATACCGATAAGGGCTGGTCCACGTTCGCGTTCGGTTTTCTTAATATATTCAAAACGCGTGATGTCATCTTTAGGGCCGAGTACTTCAGTTACTAATAACCTAAGTGCTCCCGGACGCTGCGGAAACCGAACTATGAAATAATGTTTAAAGCCTTCATATAGCAGTGACAATTCTTTGATTTCGCTCATCCGGTCTATATCGTTATTCCCTCCTGAAATAATACAAACGACCTTTTTTCCTTTAATTTCTTCTTTATGAAATTCTAGGGCCGCAATGGAGAGTGCACCAGCAGGCTCAACGACAATAGCATCTTTGTTATACAGTTCGAGGATCGTTGTACATATTTTGCCTTCAGGGACTGATTTTACACTATCCAGAAGTTGACTACTTAAACTATAGGTAAGTGCTCCTACTTTTTTTACGGCGGCTCCATCGACAAATTTATTTATGTGTTCAAGCTCGATAGGTCCATTATTTTTTATAGCTGCTTGCATAGAAGCGGCTCCCTCAGGCTCTATACCGTACAGCTTAACATTGGGAGCGTGTTTTTTCATATGATAACTTACACCCGATGATAGACCACCTCCGCCGATAGGAATAAAAATAGCATCTAGATCGGGAAGGTCTTCCAATACTTCGACTGCTACGGTACCTTGCCCTTCTATAACTTTTTGATCGTCGAAAGGAGGAATAAAAGTCATATTGTGAATTCTGGTATATTCTAACGCTGCTTTTTGGCAGTCATCAAATGTGTCCCCAGTTAGCACAATCTCAATGTATCCATTGCCCCACATCTCAGTTTGTGTAATCTTTTGCCGAGGTGTCGGTCCGGGCATAAAGATTGTTCCTTTGATATTAAGCTTTTTACACGATAGAGCAACACCTTGGGCGTGATTGCCTGCGCTTGCGCAAGTCACGCCCCGAGAAGCCTCTTCTGAGCTAAGGCTTACTATTTTATTATATGCGCCACGGAGTTTATAAGAACGCACGACCTGAAGGTCTTCGCGCTTAAGGTATATTTCGGCACCATATTGTTCAGATAGATGCTGGTTATATTGTAATGGCGTACGATTAACAACTGTGCTAATACGTTTAGCAGCTTCGTTCGCGTCTATGGTTAAAGTTGATAAATCCATTTAAAAAGTTATTTTGGCAGGCATTTTCCAATACGACTAAGCTTTGCGCTTATAGAAAAGATATACATTTATATGGGTTCCTCCTGATTGGTATAATCTTCAGGTTAATATGCCTAAAAAAGAATAAGAACGTCTTTCGTTCTTATTCTTTTTGCTTCTTTACGATTGCATTAGCGTTTCCAAGTCGTCGTCGCAGAGGTCTTTCTTCGAGTCTGCTAACACCAGGAATCTCTCGTAAGTATTCGCGAGTTGTTCTTTATCTAATTGATACCCCAGACGTTCTAAGTGATGTTTTAGCGCATGGCGACCAGAACGTGCAGTCAAAATGATATCTGCTTCATGTAAACCGACGTCTTCGGGACGGATAATTTCATAGTTTTCCCTATGTTTTAAAAAGCCGTCTTGGTGAATTCCTGAGCTGTGTGCAAAGGCATTTTTACCTACGATTGCTTTATTTGGTTGCACAGGCATACGCATCATTGAACTGACTTTACGCGATATTTGTGTAAATAGTCTGCTATCGATCTTCGAACTCAATTCTGGAAAATGTTGTGAATGGACTTTCATGATCATTGCGACCTCTTCAAGAGAGGTGTTTCCGGCGCGTTCGCCGATACCGTTAATCGTACATTCTACTTGACGAGCTCCATTTTGCACCGCAGCGATAGAGTTAGCTGTCGCAAGTCCAAGATCATTGTGACAATGAGCGGAAATGATAGCTTGATCAATATTGCTAACATTTTCTTTCAAAAACTTAATCTTGGCACCATATTGATCAGGTAAGCAATACCCGTTCGTATCGGGAATATTTACTACTGTCGCACCTGCAGCAATTACGGCTTCAACCATTTTCGCAAGGTATTCCAAGTCAGCACGACCGGCATCTTCTGCATAGAATTCCACGTCCTCTACATAGCTTTTTGCATGTTTTACTGCCTCGACGGCACGTTCAAGTATTTCTTCGCGCGTAGAATTAAATTTATATTTAATATGCATATCGGAAGAACCGATACCTGTATGAATACGCGGGCGCTTTGCATATTTTAACGCATCAGCCGCAACATCTATATCGTTTTTATTGGCACGCGTAAGCGCGCAAATAATTACGTCATTTACTGCTTTTGATAGCTCAACAACGGATTGGAAATCTCCTGGACTTGATACAGGAAATCCTGCTTCGATGATATCAACGCCGAGCGATTCCAAATCTTTAGCGATTTCAATCTTTTCTGGTGTTGTCAATTGGCAACCTGGGACTTGTTCGCCGTCACGAAGTGTCGTGTCGAAAATATATAAGTGATTCGGATCGTGTAGCATAATGTAAATTTAAAAAATTAAAAACACCAATTAGCGTTTTGCCTAACGTTTTTGAGTTTTCTAATTTGTTATGAATATACTCAGTTAATTATTTCTTTAAAAACTCTAGAACCTTAGCTCCCATAGCATTGGTTCCTAAGATCTTTTCAGTCGGGGTATTCTCATTGGCAATATCGCCAGTCCTCCAACCCTCCTTTAGTGTTGTCGCTACAGCATTTGTAACAGTTTTTGCCTCATCTTGAAGACCGAAAGCAATGTCTAACATGAGCGCTACCGAGAGGATTGATGCTAATGGATTTGCTTTATCCTTTCCAGCGATGTCATGTGCGGAGCCATGAATTGGTTCGAAAAAACCTGTGCCATCACCTATTGATGCTGACGCCAACATTCCCATTGATCCAGCTATTTGTGACGCTTCGTCTGTTAAGATGTCGCCAAATAAATTGGCGGTTAGGACGACATCAAATTTTTTAGGGTTTTTAACTAGTTGCATTGCTGCGTTATCAATAAACATGTGTTCCGTTTCCACATCAGGATATTCTGCTGCTATTTCTTGAACCACTTCGCGCCAAAGTCGAGAGGTTTCAAGAACGTTCGCTTTATCAACTGAACAAAGTTTCTTATTACGTGTTCGGGCTGCGTCGTATGCTTTGCGCGCGATTCGTTCCACTTCATAGCGGTTGTAGTTCATCAGATCAGAGGCAAATGTGCCATCTTCATTACGTTTTTTCTCGCCGAAATAGACATCGCCTGTTAATTCACGGAAGAAAAGGATATCTGTTCCACGTAACACTTCTGGTTTTAAGCTAGAGGCGTCCAAAAGTTCATCAAATAATAAAATTGGTCGCAAATTCGCGTATAGGCCCAATTCTTTACGTATTTTTAGTAGTCCTTGTTCTGGTCTTACTTTCGCCGACGGGTCGTTATCATATTTCTGATGTCCGATCGCACCAAAAAGAATGGCATCAGAGGCTTTCGCTTTGTCTAGCGTTTCATTGGGCAAAGGATTGCCGGTTGCTTCAATCGCAGTATGCCCCATAATCGCTTCTTGAAAGCTAAATTCATGGTTATATTGTTTAGCAATAGATTCTAAAACTTGTTTACCCCATGTTGTTACTTCTTGACCTATTCCATCTCCAGGAATAATTAGGATGTTTTTCTTCATTGTATATTTGTTACATACCACCGAAATACAGAAAATTTATTACCGTTTTTCCATAGTATTCACTTTATTAAATTTTTTCAAAAATATCTTCAGAGGTAAGAATCTCTCCCTCTTGTAATTCTAAACGATGATCTAAGCAGCGCGGCAAATGTGATTCGTAATGTCCCACGTAGATTAATGTTTTACCGTACATACTAAGTTCGTCAACCACTGCATTGAAATGTGCCGTTTGCCCTCTATCTAAGCCTTGGCATGGTTCATCTAAGATTAATAACTGTGGGTTCTTGATGATGGTTCTTGCGAGTAAAGCAAGCCGTTGTTTACCTAGAGGCAGTGTGTGTAATAATTTGTCCTTGACTTCAAGCAGATCAAAAAAATCTAAAAGTTGCTCAATTTGTTTTTGTTCTTCATATTTAACTTTGAGAAACCATCCAATACTATCGTAATACCCCGAGGCTACAGTGTGCCAAACCGTTGCGGTCTTGTCGAAATACCAATGAAGCTCGGGAGAGATGATTCCAATTTTCTTTTTTATGTCCCAAATACTTTCCCCTGTCCCTCTTTTTTGTCCAAATAACCAAATGTCGCTCGCGTATGCTTGTGGATGGTCGCCATTCAATAAACTTAATAAAGTTGATTTACCTGAGCCATTATGCCCCTGAAGCAACCACTTTTCGCCTCGGTCTACTTTCCAGTTTACATTTTTTAATACTAGCTTTTCGCCGTATTTTACGGAAACATTACGCAGCTCGACGATCGTTGAAGAATCTCCCTCGGGATCTTTTTGTAGAAAATATGGAAACGTTTTGCTTTGGCGTGTTTCATCTTGAGAAAACGCCTTGCTATTATTTACTATTTTCAATTTTCCATCCATAATTTCTGCATACCTATTGATTGAAGATGGTATGGAACGATCGTTGCTGATTAAAACGAGCGTACTCCCTTGAGCAGCAAGAAGATCTAATTGATTGTTCAAGTTAATTCGCGCGTTTTTGTCAAGTCCCGTATAGGGCTCGTCTAAAATAAGTAGTTGAGGTTTAAGCCATAAAGATTGAACCAACTGCAGTTTTTTATGTTCGCCACTAGAGAGTTCAATCAATTGGGTTTGTCGACAGTTGTTGAACCCTAACGCATCTAAAATCGGTTCCACTGTTTGGAAATCAAGGTTGTTCTTCTCCCCAAAGTGAAGTAAATCGGCAAAGACAGTTAAGGTGTCGTTTTGTTGGTGTTTATTGTACCGTTGTTGATAGTAGAAATTTCTATCGCCTTCCAAATTTGCAAATTGGTACCAATTTGATACATAATGTGCTTTTGGATGTAAGTCTGATTCAATTATAAAGCCGTACTTGATCTCGCCAAAGAATTTCTCTTGATAGACAATGGCCTTCGCCAAAGAAGATTTTCCACTACCACTTTTTCCCCCGATCATCCAATGTTCGCCAGGGTATATATTCCAATTTAAATTGTATAGCACGGGCTGTCCCGCGTATTGCAGATTTAAGTCGGATATATGGACGAGGGGGGTGCTCATTATCTGTTTTTTTCGAACTCTTCGATTTGTGCTTGGTGGCTTAAGATAAAATCGATGTCATCGTAGCCATTTATTAAGCAAGATTTCTTGTATGGGTTGATTTCAAAGGAGAAACTGTCCCCTGTTTGATCAATGATTATCGTTTGAGATTCAAGGTCTACAGTTAAGGTGCTATCTGCGTTAGCGAAAACGGAAGCGAATATTTTTTCTAAGAAATCTTCAGGTACCTGTATTGGCAGTACACCGTTGTTCAATGCGTTACCTTTAAAGATGTCTGCAAAAAAGGAGCTGATCACTACATCGAAACCATAATCTTGGATAGCCCAAGCAGCGTGCTCGCGGGATGAGCCACAACCGAAGTTTTTACCGGCCACAAGGATTTTTCCGTGAAACGTAGGATCGTTTAATACAAAATCAGCTTTGGGCTGATTGTTACTTTCGTAACGCCAGTCACGAAATAGATTGTCCCCAAAGCCATCACGTGTAGTCGCTTTTAAAAAGCGAGCGGGGATGATTTGATCGGTATCGATATTTTCAATAGGTAGGGGTACTACCGGAGAGGTTATTTTTTCAAATTTTTTCATTTCTATACTTCATTAAATATAGTGTTCTACAATAGGGAAAGGGTCGTAAAAATGATGAAGGGCGCTCTTCCATTGCTGGTATTCTACTGAGCTACGAAATCCAATGGTGTGATTCTCTAAACTTTCCCATTGTACCTGTAAAAGATACTTGTCATTTTGTTCCATACACTTCCTTAATTCATGCGATAGGTAGCCAACTTGACAGGAAATCAACGGTTCTGATTGAGCAAACGCTTTTTCAAAGTCATGTGATAACCCTTTTTTTATGGATAATATAGCAATCTCCAGAATCATAACCTTAGATCATTGTCCTTACATCAACAACCTTACCGGTGATAGCAGCAGCAGCAGCAGTTAACGGGCTAACTAGCATGGTTCGTGCGTTCGGTCCCTGACGACCTTCGAAATTTCTATTGGAGGTCGACACACAGTACTTTCCTGCGGGGATTTTATCTTCATTCATCCCTAAACATGCTGAACATCCTGGTTCGCGGAGTTGGAATCCGGAAGCCTGGAAAATGACGTCAATGCCCTCTTCTCTTGCTTGCGCTTCCACTTGTTTAGATCCCGGTACGATCCAGACTTCAACACCTTCTGCTTTTTGTTTTCCTTGAATAAAAGCCGCTACTTCGCGTAAATCTTCTATCCGCGAATTTGTACACGAACCGATGAAGACATAGTCTATAGGCTTATTTAATATAGGTTCCCCGTCTTTAAAACCCATATAGTCTAATGATTTCTTAAATGAAGGCTGTTCCGAGGACGGTTGCGTCGCTAGAGACGGGATGTTTTGTGTAACCCCAATTCCCATTCCCGGATTTGTGCCGTAAGTAATCATTGGTTCAATATCCGCTGCGTCAAATTCAAGGACAGCGTCAAAGACGGCCTCTTGGTCGGAGTATAATGTTTTCCAATATTTAAGGGCTTTGTTCCATTCTTCGCCTTTTGGGGCAAATTCACGGCCTTCTAGGTAATCGAAAGTGGTTTGGTCAGGTGCAATTAAACCTCCACGAGCACCCATTTCGATACTCATATTACAAATTGTCATCCGGCTCTCCATGGATAATGATCGGATTGTTGATCCAGCGTATTCTACGAAATATCCTGTACCTCCTGCTGCAGAAATTTTAGAAATGACATATAGTATGATATCTTTTGCTCCGACGCCTTTTGCAAGCTCACCGTTTATTTCGATTTTCATCGTCTTCGGTTTTTGCAACAACAGACATTGTGTAGCGAAAACTTGTTCAACTTGGGAAGTCCCGATCCCAAAAGCGATCGCCCCAAACGCACCGTGTGTTGAGGTATGACTATCTCCACAAACCATCGTTTTACCAGGTTGTGTAATACCTAATTCCGGACCAATAACGTGTACGATGCCTTGGTAAGGATGTCCCAATCCATATAGCTCGATACCGAATTCTGTCGTGTTTTTCGTCAGCATATCTACTTGATAGCGCGATAACTCTTCCTGGATAGGAAGATGTTGATTTAATGTTGGTACATTGTGGTCCGCTGTAGCCACTGTTTGGTTTGGACGTAAAACAGAAAGTCCTCGTTTACGAAGGCCATCGAAAGCCTGAGGTGAGGTTACTTCGTGAATTAAATGTGTGTCGATATACAAAACGTCTGGGAAGCCATCTTGGCGCTTCACGACATGCGCATCCCAAATCTTCTCAACTAATGTTTTTCCCATTTCTCTTCTCTATTTTTTCTGAAGTTTTATTTGTTTGGGGTCAGAAAACCCACGTCAAACTTTTTGTTTATCACCTGTTTTGAGCTAGGTGACTAGCATTTAGGGGTAAAATTAAAAATGCGTTAATTTTACCCCTAAATAACCATCAAATTTACGAAATTATTAAACAGTTTTAATAACTTTCATTGCCGTCATAGCCTTGCGGAGTTTTGTTCCGACGATTTCCACAGGGTGATTACGAAGAATTTCATTTATTTGAACAAGCTGTACGTTGTCTACTGCTCCATCTTTACCGTCATTAAAGTTTTTACCAACAAGGTCCGTATCTACTTTCTTCATGAAATCAGTTAATAACGGTTTACAAGCTTGATCAAACAGGTAACAACCATATTCTGCAGTATCAGAGATTACGCGGTTCATTTCAAATAATTTCTTGCGCGCGATAGTATTGGCAATAAGAGGCGTTTCATGCAATGATTCGTAATATGCGGATTCTGGCTTAATACCAGCCTCTACCATCGTTTCAAAAGCAAGTTCGACACCGGCTCTTACGAAAGCTACCATCAAAGTGTAATTGTCAAAATATTCTTGTTCATTAATCTTTACATCCCCCGCTGGTGTTTTTTCGAATGCTGTTTCTCCAGTTTCAGCTCTCCACTTTAGTAGATTGGCATCGCCATTCGCCCAGTCTTCCATCATCGTCTTACTGAACTCGCCAGACATAATATCGTCTTGATGTTTTTGGAACAATGGACGCATAATATCTTTTAATTCTTCAGAAATATGGAAGGCCTTGATTTTTGCAGGATTTGATAATCGGTCTAACATACCGCTAACGCCGCCATGTTTCAGTGCCTCTGTGATTACTTCTACTCCATATTGTACTAATTTGGAAGCATAACCGGCGTCAACGCCCTTCTCAATCATTTTGTCAAATGATAAGATAGAACCTGTTTGTAGCAAACCACAAAGGATAGTTTGTTCGCCCATTAAATCAGATTTTACCTCGGCTACGAACGATGATTTTAATACGCCCGCACGGTGTCCTCCAGTTCCAACACAGTATGCTTTTGCGTATGGCCATCCTTTACCTTCGGGGTCATTTTCTGGGTGAACAGCAATCAGAGTAGGAACACCAAACCCTCTTAAATATTCTGCACGTACTTCCGATCCAGGACATTTTGGAGCTACCATGATCACAGTAATATCTTTACGGATCTGCATGCCTTCTTCCACAACGTTGAAGCCATGGGAGTAGGATAGTGCGGCCCCTTGTTTCATTAACGGCATCACTGCATTAACAACGGCCGTATGTTGCTTATCTGGTGTCAAGTTGATAACAAGGTCTGCTGTGGGAATTAAGTCATCATATGTTCCAACAGTAAAGTTATTGTCTGTTGCGTTCTTCCAAGAATCTCTTTTTTGTTCAATAGCTTCTTTACGTAAAGCACAGGAGATGTCTAAGCCGCTGTCTCTCAGGTTTAAACCTTGATTTAAACCTTGCGCACCAGCACCAACGATTACAATTTTTTTACCCTTTAAAGCGGTTATGCCGTCTGCGAATTCCGTATTATCCATAAATTCGGCTTGCCCCAACTGCGTAAGTTGGTCTCTAAGAGGTAATGTGTTGAAATAATTTGCCATTGTTTTGCTATTAATTTTTTTCTTTTTAATTCGATTGTTGTTTGTTACTTTTTATTGCTCTTCGCAGCGCTTGTGCATATCCTAGATGAAGGTTGTCATGACCTATAGTTGTAATAAGGACGTCGTCAAACGTGGCCAGGGTGGAACCATAGGTACTCGTTGAGAACGGTGTAACGTTCGCAAATAGTCCGTTTTGGTAATCCAATTGTATTTTTTCAATACTTGCGATGGCTATACTTTTTAGCTCGTGAATTTCTGCAGCAGAAATAAAATAGGTAGGCTTCGTATCCTTTTTGTATGCCTGTACGTATTTTACGTCGGTCACATCCGATTTTATCCCTGTGCGGACGTAACATAGCGTTTGGGTGCTAACCACGATGTGCCCAAAGTTCCAAGCGATGTTATTATTGAACCCTTCAGGAATTTGATTTAGCTCGTCTATGGACAGTCCGTCTACTAAACTTATAAATGCTTTTCGCGTATCAATGATGAACTTGAATTCTTTTTCCATGAGCTACATCGTAAAAACCTTGTCGGCTTGGTCTAAGAATTCATTTTCAATAGTTTCTTGGGAAGGCTCTTCCCTTTCAAACTGTTTTAATTTGGAATGGAAACCTGCACTATCTTTAATAATAGCGATGCGTGCTCCACGTACAAACTCAATAAGTTTGTATTTCGTAAGTTCAGCTGTCAGCTTATCGATCTCCTCACGGTGTCCCGCCGTTTCAAATACTGTATAGTCATTTCGAATAACGACAGCTGATGCTCCATACTCACGTAATAAGCGTTCGACCGGTGCTTTTTCAGCGATAATGTCTGTCGGAACTTTATAAAGAGCCTGTTCTTGCCATATTAATTCTTCATCGGTATTGTAGTATGCTTTTAAAACCTCTACCTGTTTCTCAATTTGACGACAAAGTTTACGAACTACCTCCTCACTTTCATTAATCAGGATTGTGAAACGATGAATGCCATCTACTTCCGAAGGAGAGGTGTTCAAGCTCTCTATATTAATTTTACGTCTAGAGAAGATACCAGATATACGGCCGATCATACCGATGGAGTTTTCCGTATATAACGTAATTGTATATTCTTGTTTTTCCATTTTACTTCAATCTGATTTCGGATACCGAAGTACCTTGTGCAACCATCGGGAATACGTTGTTTTCTTTTCCTACCATGACTTCTAAGAGGTAAGCCCCGTCATGTTCCAGCATTGTTCTCAGCGCATCTTTTAACTTCTCCCGTTCGCTTACTTTGTTTCCTTCGATATAATAGCCTTTTGCTACAGCGACAAAGTCAGGGCTGGTAATATTTACAAAAGAGTAGCGTTTGTCGTGAAATAGTTGTTGCCATTGACGGACCATTCCTAAGAATTCGTTGTTTAATATCAAAATTTTCACCTTAGCACCAAATTGCATGATGGTCCCTAGCTCTTGGATCGTCATTTGTATTCCTCCATCACCAATTATAGCAATTACATCTCTGTGAGGGGCTCCGTACCAAGCGCCAATGGCCGCCGGAAGACCAAACCCCATCGTACCCAATCCACCCGAAGTGACGTTAGATTTCGATTGGTTGAATTTTGCGTAACGACAGGCAACCATCTGGTGCTGGCCTACATCAGAAACAATAACTGCGTCTCCATTTGTGAGCTCGTTTAATAAGCGAACTACTTCTCCCATAGTTAAGATATCTGAAGTAGGATTTAATTCAGGGTGAATTACTTCTTTGATCTCTTCAGCTTCTAATTCACGGAATTGAGCCAACCATTCTCGGTGATCATTTGACTGAATGAGCTCAGTAAGTAATGGCAATGTTTCTTTACAATCTCCCCAGACCGGAATAGTAGCTTTTACATTTTTGTCGATCTCTGCTGGGTCGATGTCTAAATGAATTACTTTTGCTTGTTTGGCGTATTTATCTAATCGACCGGTTACACGGTCATCAAAACGCATCCCGATAGCAATTAATACATCACATTCGTTTGTCATCACGTTAGGCGCGTAGTTGCCGTGCATTCCTAACATACCCACATGTTGTGGGTGATCTGTTTCTAATGCACTCAAGCCCATGACGGTCGTTGCAGCTGGAAAACCGCCCTTCTCTATAAAATTTTTGAAGTCTTGCTCTGCCTTTCCCAGGATTATGCCCTGACCAAAAATGACAAAAGGCTTTTTCGCGGCGTTGATTAACTCAGCAGCCTGTTCTATATATTCTTTACGAACTATGGGTTTTGGTCTGTAGCTACGAATATGGTCGCATTTATTATATCCCTGATAATCGAATAACTGCAATTGCGCATTTTTCGTAATATCGATCAAGACGGGTCCCGGACGGCCTGTCGATGCAATGTGAAAAGCTTTTGCTAATGCACCTGGGATTTCACTGGCATCTGTTATTTGATAGTTCCATTTAGTTACTGGAGTAGTAATGTTGATCACATCTGTTTCTTGGAAAGCATCTGTCCCTAGCAAGGAAGCGAATACTTGTCCTGTGATACAAACAATCGGATTACTATCTATCATTGCGTCTGCTAACCCTGTCACTAAGTTGGTTGCTCCGGGTCCACTTGTTGCAAATGCTACGCCGACGCGACCAGAAGTTCGCGCGTAGCCTTGCGCCGCGTGTACGCCACCTTGTTCATGACGGACTAGGATATGTTTCAATCTATCATTGTAGTCATACAATGCGTCATAAATAGGCATAATTGCGCCTCCTGGATAACCGAATATGGTTTCTACTCCCTCGTGGATCAAAGCTTCCAATACGGCTTGCGACCCGCTTAGTTGTGTCGCCGTTGTCGTATTTTGTTCTGGCTTTGTTTCCGTTTTTTCCAGTGTACTCATTTTTTTTAAGTAAAAAGTTATAGCAGAAAAGTATAAATCTACTTTTCGTTTCACTAATATTATTCTCTTCTATGCGTGTTTTATCGCTTGTTATTGGTCAGTAACACATCCTTCTGATGCGTCTGATACCGTTTTTGCATATTTATAAAGAACACCTTTGGTGACTTTTAATGCAGGCTGCTTCCAGTTTGCGCGACGTTCTGCTATTATTTGCTCATCCACGCGGAGATTAATCCTGTTATTTACAGCATCAATTTCGATGATATCGTCATCTTCCACAAGTCCGATAAGTCCGCCCTGATAAGCCTCAGGTGTGATATGTCCAACAACGAAGCCATGCGTTCCTCCTGAGAAACGACCATCGGTGATCAATGCGATAGAATTCCCTAAACCCGCACCAATTATCAAGGAAGTTGGTTTCAGCATTTCCGGCATGCCAGGCGCACCTATTGGACCCTCATTTTTGATAACCACAACATCGCCTGGTTTAATGCGACCTGTTGAGACGCCTGTTACAAGATCATGCTCTCCATCAAACACACGTGCCGGGCCAACGAACTTCTCTCCCTCTTTCCCAGATATTTTGGCAACAGATCCTTTTTCTGCTAAGTTTCCGTAAAGGATTTGCAAATGCCCGGTTGCCTTAATCGGGTTGTTTAATTTTTGTATTATCGGTTGATCGTAATCGATAATCGATTTTACGTTAGCTAAATTTTCTGCCAAGGTTTTTCCAGTAACCGTAATACAATCTCCGTGTAGCAGGCCTTCGTCCAATAGATATTTAAGGACTGCTGGTGTACCACCATATTGATGAAGATCTTGCATTAGGTATTTTCCTGATGGCTTGAAATCAGCTAATACCGGTGTTGTATCTGACATACGTTGAAAGTCATCTTGGGTAATTTCGATACCTACAGACTTACCGATGGCAATAAAGTGTAATACAGCGTTGGTACTTCCTCCTAGAATGATTATCGAACGCAAGGCATTTTCGAACGCTTTACGCGTCATAATATCGGAAGGTTTAATGTCTTTTTCTAATAACACTTTAATATATTTACCCGCTTCGACACACTCGTCCTTCTTCTCTTGGGAAACGGCAGGATTGGAGGCAGAGTAAGGCAAGCTCATTCCTAAAGCTTCGATTGCAGAAGCCATCGTATTGGCTGTATACATCCCCCCGCAAGCGCCTGCGCCAGGGCAGGTATGTTTTATGATCCCTTCAAAATCTTCATCTGACATATTGCCGCACACGCGTTGTCCTAAAGCTTCAAATGCAGATACAATGTTCAACTCTTCACCCTTATAGTGTCCAGGTGCTATAGTTCCGCCATATACCATAATTGCAGGGCGATCCAAACGGCCCATTGCCATAATAGCACCAGGCATATTTTTGTCACATCCGGGAATCGCAATAAGTCCATCGTAATATTGTCCTCCACAAATTGTCTCTATACTGTCCGCGATAACGTCTCGAGAAACTAGAGAATAACGCATTCCGTCGGTTCCGTTACTCATGCCATCACTCACTCCGATGGTGCCAAAAGTAAGACCCACCAAATCATTTGCCCATACACCCTTTTTGACCACTTGTGCTAGGTCATTTAAATGCATGTTACAAGTGTTCCCATCGTAGCCCATACTAGCGATTCCGACTTGTGCTTTATTCATATCAGCGTCTGTTAAACCAATACCGTAAAGCATTGCTTTAGCAGCTGGTTGGGTTTCATCTTGTGTAAAGATGCGGCTGTATTTGTTTAACGCTTTTTCCTTGTCAGATGATGACTTCATAATTCTCTTCTTCTAATACTAATTTTTTATACTTTCTTTGGATGGTGGCGCCGATTGTGTGCTCCCATTCTTCTTTATAACTTGTTTCGTCGATTTGTTTTATCCCGATAATTTCAGCAGCAGTACCACTTAAAAACGCACTTTCTGCATTCTTAAGGTCATCAATCGTCAGCTTTTTTTCTATAATATCGATATTTAGTTCTTTACATATTTCTATAACCGTTTGGCGCGTAATTCCAGGAAACACATTGCCTAGTGGAGGTGTGTACAACTTGAAGTCTTTCTCGATAAAAAGGTTTTCACTAGATGCTTGCGCCACGTATCCTTGTTCATCTAGTAGAATAGCTTCGTCAAATCCTTTTTTTGTTGCTTCATTTGATGCCAAGATTGAGTTGATATACTGGCCAGAGACTTTAGCATCGATACAGAATGATTTTGGACTAGGGCGTTGTACTTTTGAAGTGCAGACGCGTAACAAATTTTGACCTAAGTATGGTCCCCATTCCCATGCGGCAATCATTATTTTTGATTCCTTCGCAGCTGTCAAATGCATATTCGAACCACTGAATACAAGTGGCCGAATGTAGGCTGCACGTAGATTGTTTACTTCTAGTAAGTGATAGGATCTTTCAACTAAAGTTTGATTATCCCAGATATAGGGAAGGTTAACTGATTCGCAAGATCTCTTCAGCCTTGCAAAATGTTCTTCAGCTTTAAAGATACGGGTACCATGAAGCGTGCTGTATGCACGTAGGCCTTCAAAGGCACCATAACCGTAGTGCAATGACTGTCCGAATAGATCGATTCCAGCCTCAGTGGCTTTAATGAACTCACCCTCTAAATAAATGTAGGTGTCTTGATTGTAATATTGCATAACATCCCTCGGTTTTCCCTGTTGCGAATGCCTTCTTTCGATAGATAAGGCGCGTAGGAATTTCACTTTTGTTAAGTTAGGTGTATTCGTAATTGTTTACAATAGCAAATTAATTTATTTTAAAAAAGTTTATTATTTTGTTTTCTATTACTTTTTGCTCCTATGTTTTATTTTATTTAAGATAAGCCAAATTTAATTTTGATCTTCGTAGACTAAAATTAAAATCGGTATAATCCTAATAAATGAAGATTCCATAAAAAAAAGAGAAAATTCTTCCTAAAAATGCTTCTAGTGATAAAGTTTTTGAAAAACTAAGCGTTTAAACCCGAAGATTTAAAACGAAAATGAACGCTATTTGAAAGACAGCAGAGGATATGTTTTGTCTCAAAAGTTATAGATGAAAAAAAACGTCCTTAGAACATAATGTTATAAGGACGTTTGTATTTTTAGTATTATGACTAAGAAGATTATTCCACGATACCCTCTGCTAATACTGTAATTAAGTTTTCCTTAGCTTCCACGACACCGCCTTTAATTACAAGGACGGTTTCCCCTTGGTTATCTTTAATAATAACCTTTCCGTCATCCAAAGTGGAGACGATAGGAGCGTGATCTTTTAATATTTGAAAAGAACCAGCGCTACCTGGTACTGTTACTGCCGTAACTTCACCATCGTATGCTAATTTATCTGGAGTAATGATCGTTAATTTCATTCAAGTGCTTTTTTTAGATGTTAGAGTACCTGTCTTGAAGTTTTCGCTTTTCGGCCCATTTAATTGAGGCTGATCGGCTTTTAATATGAGCTAACACACTAGTTGTTAGCTCATGAATATTTTTGACAGGAAGAAGCTAATATCTAATTAAACTGCCTCTGCTAATAGTTTTTTGCCTTTTTCGATAGCGTCTTCAATACCACCGACTAGATTGAAGGCCGCTTCAGGATATTCGTCAACTTCCCCGTCGATAATCATGTTGAATCCTTTGATTGTATCTTTAATATCGACAAGTACGCCTTTCAATCCTGTAAATTGCTCTGCAACGTGGAAAGGCTGTGATAAAAAACGTTGGACACGGCGTGCACGCTGAACAGTTAATTTATCTTCTTCAGAAAGCTCGTCCATACCTAAGATAGCGATGATATCTTGAAGCTCTTTGTAGCGTTGTAAAATTTCTTTAACGCGTTGTGCAGTGTTGTAGTGTTCGTCACCTAAAACTGCTGGAGAAAGGATTCTTGAAGTTGAATCTAGGGGATCCACAGCAGGGTAGATACCTAACTCGGCAATTTTACGCGATAATACTGTTGTCGCATCTAAGTGAGCAAATGTGGTAGCCGGAGCAGGGTCAGTTAAATCATCGGCAGGAACATAAACTGCTTGAACCGATGTAATTGAACCGTTTTTAGTCGATGTGATACGCTCCTGCATTAAACCCATTTCTGTTGCGAGGGTCGGTTGGTACCCAACAGCCGAAGGCATACGTCCAAGAAGGGCTGATACTTCAGACCCCGCTTGTGTGAAACGGAAAATGTTGTCAATAAAGAAAAGAACGTCACGACCTTGACCTTGTCCATCGCCATCACGGAAATATTCCGCAACAGTAAGACCCGATAAAGCGACCCGAGCACGTGCTCCGGGAGGCTCATTCATTTGTCCGAAGACGAATGTACATTTTGATTCTTTCATCAATTCACTGTCAACCTGGTCCAAAGGCCATTCGCCTTTTTCCATGCCTTCCATAAATTGATCACCATATTTGATAATGCCAGATTCAAGCATTTCACGCAATAAATCATTTCCCTCACGAGTACGTTCGCCAACACCTGCGAATACAGATAGTCCTCCGTGTCCCTTTGCGATGTTATTGATTAACTCTTGAATCAATACTGTTTTACCAACGCCAGCACCACCGAATAAACCAATTTTACCACCTTTTGCATATGGTTCTAATAAATCGATTACTTTAATGCCTGTAAATAATACTTCTGATTCAGTAGATAGTTCATCAAATTTAGGTGGCACATTGTGGATAGGACGGCCGTTTTCTTTATCTAAGTTCTTGATACCATCGATTGCATCACCAACTACGTTAAATACGCGGCCTTTGATCTCCTCACCAATTGGCATTTTAATAGGAGCTCCTGTATCTACTACATGCATTCCACGAACCAATCCTTCGGTTGCATCCATGGCGATTGTACGTACACTTTCCTGTCCTAAGTGTTGTTGGACTTCTAATACAACACGTTGTCCATTGTCTTTTTCAATGAATAATGCGTCGTAAATCTTAGGAAGACTGTCATTGTCGGCGAAGTTTACATCAACTACCGGGCCGATAATCTGCGCTATTTTACCAATATTGGGCATATTATAGGGACTAAATATTTATTAATCAATTTAAAACAGATGGTCTCGCCACCTAGATTTTGGAATGCAAAAATAAGTTATATCTCGTTAAAAGCAAAACGCTTATTGATATTAATTTATTTTTTCCCTCTCTTTCCTTGTTAGCGGGTTAAAAACCTGAATTTGGGTGTAACAAATATAGGTGACGTAACCATTTTTCCTATCATTAACGAACAATAAAGAAATGACATCACCTTAAATATTAGGCTTCTTTATTCATTAATGGATTACGAGTTGCGTTTCATTTGCTCGTCCAATAGTTGTCTTTTCAACAACTGTTCTTTTTCCATTGATTTTTTTCGAAGTGTTTGTAACTCTTCTTGAAACTCGTCTGCGGTTTTCTTGTGTTCGACCGTGTCAATTCGTGCTTTTCGGAATGACGCTAAGGTTACTAAAAATAAAATTGCTAACACAACGATAATAATCCATACGATTGTATGGTACGTACCTTTCGCAAAATCAATTCCAAGGAATCGAATGGAGCTCGTTAATTTTTTTTCATTTTGTAAATCCGCATCTAGACTGGAAACGGAATCTTTCAGTGCTTTTATAGTTCCTGTAGAAGAAGAGGAGCTCTCAACTAAAGTAGCAATTTCTTTCTTGTATTGGCCGATAGAGTCTAACACGTTTCTACGGACGATTTCTAAATTGGTCTTTCGTATTAGCTTAAACGAGGCGTCTTGGGATCTAGATAGGTTACTTAGATTGATAAACTGCTCGTTCAATGTTCCTTTTTGAATGGCATAGGGAAGCATGGGTCTTTCCTGCCCAAATGCGATCGACACGCAAATGGTAAATGTGAATAGCAGAACTCTTTTTAACATAGAATTGAAGTAATTAGTATGGTATACATTTTATAACACCATAATTGTGAAATTATTGTTCGGTGAATCGCCGTAAAATTGGATAATTAATAAGGAAATCCCAAAAATAAATGTTTTTAAAGGGGTAATTGACTGTAGTACACCTGTTAGTTTAGGTAACGTTTGTTCGATTTAGAGATGAAATAATGTAGTATGTTGGCTATAGAATTACCTTATTGGTGCTGTTCATTCGGTGCCGATGGTAATATTTTGTAAGGATTGGATAATTATGCGGAGGAATAGCTTATTGTAAAATCGTTTATTTGAATATCCAATATAGACGAGTTAAATTGATTTGTCTGGGTTGAACAAAAAGCGTTTACAGATGTGGAGCTTGTTATTCGCGAAAGGCAAGAATAACTAAAATGGTAACTAACTATGATAAAATATTGTAAGTATTTTGGGGTATTGATTGTCTTGTGGTTTACAACTGCGGGAAATGATATGTTTGCACAATCTGCTCAGGTACACTACTGCGACAGCTCTGTGGTTAATGAACAGCGTTTTCAATATGCTCTGCAAAAACTCCATTCATATACAAAGACAAAAACAGAGGACAAAATTTTTCAACGTCAATCTCAATATGGATCAAAAGACATTATTGTTGGGATAGCAGCTCTTAAATGTTGGGAGGATTTCGTTCCCAAAACATTTCTAGACAGCTTAGATAAATCAGAATCCTACCTTATATATAGGAAAGATAAGACCAGTCCACTTCTCATTTTGGCAGCAGATGAATCGGGACTTGTATATGCGGCTGAACAAGTGTCTGGGCAATCAATTGATACTTTAGCTCAAGTTCGAATCTTTGAGAAGCCGGAAATGCTCTTGCGCGGTACCGCTATTGGATTGCAAAAAACAGCGTACCTCCCCGGCCGTGATGTATATGAATACCCATACACAGAAGAACTTTTTCCTTGGTTCTATGATAAAGATCTATGGGTACAGTATCTCGATATGTTACTTGAAAACAAGTATAATACTTTGTATCTGTGGAACGGACATCCGTTTTCTTCTTTGGTGAAACTCAAGGACTATCCTTATGCTTTAGAAGTGAATGAAGAAACATTTAAGAAAAATGAAGAAATTTATAGTTTTCTTACCGAGGAAGCCAATAAAAGAGGTATTTGGATTATTCAGATGTTTTACAATATAATTCTACCAAAGCCTTTCGCAGAGAAGCATAACCTGAAAACGCAGGAACGTAATCGCGTTATTACCCCTTTGATTGCTGATTATACGCAGAAATCTATCGCGGCATTCGTTGAGAAATATCCGAACGTAGGGTTGCTTATTACTCTAGGAGAAGCGATGGAAGGCGTAGGCCAAGATGATATAGACTGGTTTACTAAGACGATTATCCCGGGTGTAAAGCAAGGTCTGAAAGCGCAAGGAAACGATGTTGAGCCTCCGATTATTTTACGCGCGCATGATACAGATGCACCAGCCGTAATGCAGGCAGCAAAGCCTATATATAACAATTTGTATACGATGGCTAAATTCAATGGTGAAGCCTTGACCACTTATGAGACACATGGAAAGTGGGCTGAACTGCATCAAAAATTGGGAAGTATTGGTACCGTGCATATACAAAATGTCCACATCTTGGCAAACTTGGAGCCATTTCGGTACGCTGCTCCAGAGTTCATTCAAAAATCGGTTAAAGGAATGCACGATATTCATTTTTCTAATGGTGTACATATCTATCCCCAGGCATCCTACTGGGATTGGCCGTATTCAGCGGATAAAACGGAGAAACGGCTTCTTCAAGTAGAACGAGATTGGATGTGGTATCGCGCTTGGGCCCGTTATGCATGGAAGCAGGAACGAGGCGAGGCAGAGGAAAAGTCATATTGGACGTCGCAACTTGTCGATTTTTATGGTATTAGTAGCGATCAAGCAAGTCGATTACTATTGGCTTTGAATGAGATCGGTGAAATATCGCCTAAAATATTGCGCAGATTTGGTATCACCGATGGTAATAGACAGACTTCTTCGCTAGGAATGCTGATGACACAGTTAATTAATCCCTATCGATATGGACTTTTTACTTTGCTTTATGAATCTGAAGCCCCGGTGGGAGAGATGATTATCGACTACGCCGAAAAAGAGGCAAAGGGATTGCCACATACGGGAGAAACACCCATTCAGGTTGCTGATGAAATTGTAAACCATGCGAATATAGCTTTACAAGCGACTAACGGTCTTTTCGGGGTTGCGCATAGAAATAGAGAAGAATTTGATCGATTACTGCACGACATTAAGATTCACAAAGCATTAGCAGAACATTATAGCTATAAAGTTAAGGCTGCAATTCAGCTATTGGCCTATAAAACGTCTAAGGATATCCAAGATTTGCGCGATGCGGTTCCGGACTTTCAAAAAAGCGTTGAGGCATATAGAACGTTAACCGACCTCACACAAGATAGTTATCTTTACGCCAACAGTATGCAGACCAAAACGCGTAAAATTCCTATGCGTGGTGTTGATGGGCACTACAAACATTGGCGGGAGATGTTGCCAGTTTATGAACAGGAGTTTCTTAATTTTAAAAAGTCTATAGATTCTTTGGCAACAGTGACGGGAGAAAAGAAAGAACAAGTTGCGTTTCTTGTCGATAATCAGGTTAACGTCAAAGCAAATATAACTCTTGTTCCCCTCAAAAAAGGTGCAAAATTATACGAAGACCAGGAGCTTGTAGTTACGCATTTAGCAAATGAACTGGAAGGCCTATCGGCTGTTGTTATCAATTCCGAAAAACAAAAACTCGAAGGTACCACGCTCCAGTTTGAGAGTGAAGAACCTGTTAAAATATTGGTGGGATATTTTAACAATACAGATAAAGTCTTTGCTCCGAAACCGGTCCTAGAGATTGATGCCACTGCAAATGACTATGGACAGGCAGAAGCTAAAATTAGAAACGCGATGCGTGTTCAATATATGCCTATGATCGATATTCATAGCTATTCATTCGGCAAAGGAAAAAACGAGCTGAAAATACCGAAAGGTGAAGTTTTGATCCTCGGGTTTGTGAAGGATAAAGAACTGCAATCGCCACGTAATGCAGATGTTGAAAATCAGGGAGATGACATGGATGATCTTTTTGGATATTATCAAGAAACTAAATTATAGCAAATAGAATGTATTGGTTTGTTATAATGGATCCGCAGATTTCAACTAATAGATCATATCAATTTAAAACGAATAGAAAAAATATTATCAGGAATGACGAAACGTAGGCGCATTCCTACCGTTCTTGGAAGGTTCCAATACGGTTGTATCCTGCTTGTTCACGTATGAAATTTAATAAAATTGCATGTGCTCTATTATCTCTTCTGCCATTCTGTGTGTTTGGTCAAGGGGCGTTAGAGAGCAAAATCGACGACTATGTTGCCAAGTTTAATAGCCAGGATGATGAGGCTGTTGTTAATAAGATTCCAAATAAGGCATCTGCAAAATGGATGAAAGAGAATGTGCCTTTTTTTGCTTGCCCAGATAGTACCTTAGAAGAAATTTATTATTTCCGTTGGTGGTCGTTTCGAAAGCACATTAAGGAAACACCTGAAGGCACTATTCTTACCGAATTTATTGAACCGGTTAAACATGCCGGTAAATATAACTCAATTAGCTGTGCCCTCGGTCACCACATTTACGAAGGCAGATGGCTTCGTAAAGGCGATTTTTTAAAAGAATATATCGACTTTTTCTTGTATCACGCTGATTCGGGACAAGGTCGAGATCGTTTTCATCAATTTAGTTCTTGGGTTCCTGATGCTCTGCTCGCCTATTATATGGTTGACAACGATCAGGACTATCTTGTCAATCGGTTGGTCGATTTAGATAAAGACTATCTAAAATGGGAAGAGGAACGTCTATTGGATAATGGAATGTTTTGGCAATATGACGTGCGTGATGGTATGGAAGAATCTGTGTCGGGAGCAAGGAAACAGGAGAATATGCGACCGACAATAAATAGCTATATGCTTGGGAACGCAACTGCCCTTGCAAAAATAGCAAATATAGCGGGTAACGATAGTCTTGAGAACGTATACGTTGATAAGGCACAACGGTTGCAGCGACTATTATTAGATTCATTATGGGACAATGAGGATGATTTCTTTAAAACTAAAATGGAAACAGGTGAATTGCATTCTGCACGTGAGGCTATAGGCTTCATTCCTTGGTATTTCCATGCTGTTCCAGATAAAAAAAGTTTTGCGCAAGCGTGGAAGCAGGTGATCGATACCGCAGGTTTTAATGCACCATGGGGTCTGACAACTGCGGAGCGTAGAGAACCGACGTTTCGAACCCGAGGAACAGGAAGTAGTTGTGAGTGGGATGGTGCTCTTTGGCCTTTTGCAAGCTCACAGACACTAAGAGGTATGGCCAATTTCCTAGTTGATTATAAATATGGACCAAAAACACTATCAAAGTCAGATTTTTATAATGCAGTACATCAATATGCAGCGTCTCATGTCATGGATGGTAAGCCGTATATTGGAGAATACCAAGATGAAAAAACGGGGTATTGGCTAAAGGGCGATGATCCTCGAAGTAAGTTCTATAATCATTCAACTTTTGCGGATATCGTTATCCAAGATCTTATCGGGTTTAAGCCAAGTATCGATGGCAGTTTTTTCTTAAAACCATTGATTCCCGAAGGGGAATGGTCGTATTTTACGCTACAGGGGCTGCCGTATAAAAATAAAATCGTAGATATCTTCTGGGACGAAACTGGAAAGAAGTATAATAAAGGGAAAGGACTGCTGGTTTATATCGATGGTAAGCTAGCCGCAAACTCAAAACAATTAAAACCAATAAAGATTAAATTATAATGATAAGAAAAGTATCCTTAATGCTACTAGCTTTTATAACGCTGGCGGGGCAACTCGTACATGGACAAGCTTTTTATAACGTAATGGACTACGGCGGTAAGAACGATAGTACAAGTATCAATACCCGAGCTATTGCCAACGCAATTGATGCTGCTGCTGCAAAAGGCGGTGGGACGGTTTACTTTCCCGCAGGGAAATATATCACAGGCCCCATCCACTTTAAAAGTAATATAACGCTATTTATCGATGCCGGAGCGGAGCTCCACTTTAGTGATAATTTTGATGATTATCTACCGATGGTAAAATCTCGTTGGGAAGGTACTGAAGTAACGAATTTTTCGCCTTTTATATATGGAGAGGGATTAGAGAATATCGCAATCGTTGGACGTGGACTAATCGATGGACACGGTAAGAAATGGTGGGGCTATTCCGAAGTTACAATTCGCAATCAAAAGGAAGGAGAGGAAACTAAATGGCAAAAGGAGTTTAAAAGATTGAATAAAGATGTACTTGCGCCAGACCTTCCAGGATGGATTGAGCGGGGTTTTTTGCGCCCGCCGTTTATACAGTTTCTGAATTGCAACAACATACAGATAAAGGATATAAAAATTCAAAATTCACCTTTTTGGACAATAAATCCACAATATTGTAATAATGTGACTGTCGATGGAGTGACGATCGACAATCCACCATCTCCTAACACCGACGGAATTAATCCCGAGTCCTGTAGTAATGTCCATATTGCTAATTGTCATATCTCAGTGGGAGACGATTGTATCACTATTAAATCTGGAAAAGATCGGTCGGGGAGAAAAGTGAATATTCCAGCTGAAAATTATACAATAACCAATTGTACGATGCTTCGAGGACACGGAGGGGTGGTAATTGGAAGTGAAATGTCCGGCGGCGTGAAAAATATTGTTATCTCAAATTGTGTATTTGATGGTACAGATCGAGGTATCCGGTTAAAAACTGCCCGAGGAAGGGGCGGAGTTGTAGAAAACATTCGCGTAAGTAATATCGTTATGCGGAATATTCGTGATCATGCAATCGTTCTTAATATGCAATATGCAAAGACTGATGTAGAACCGATTAGTGAGCGTACTCCGCTATTTAAAAATGTGTTTATAAGTGATATGGCAGGGTCAACGAATAGCGTAGCATTGATTCGTGGGTTAGAAGAGATGCCTGTTGAAAATGTTAGTTTTACTAATATCAATATGAAGGCTACCGGGGGCTTCGAGATTGAGAATGCGAAACGACTTACTTTTAATAATGTGCAAGTGGAAGTTTCAGGTGAACCATTTTTAAAGGCAACAAACGTCGAACAATTGAGTTTAACCGGTATTCAAAATTTCACGCCGTTAACTGATAAACCGTTGTTATTATTTAATGGGGTAAAGGAGGCGAATATACAACAGAATTTTCCAATCAAAGATACCAGAGTTTTTCTGACGCTTGAAGGGGATACAAATGATAATATATACTTACATAGTAATAATTTTTCTAATGTTAAAACTGTTTTGTCGGGTAGTGATAAAGGGGTTAGTTTGATGAATAATGTTGGCAATAAAAAGTAAACTTATGATACTTCGAAGTCTCGTCATTTTTGGGTTCCTCATGTCATTCTCTTTTGTGTTCGGCCAGCATAAATTATGGTACGACAAACCCGCAACGGATTGGGAGGAAGCGCTACCCATTGGTAATGGCCGACTTGGAGCAATGGTTTATGGTGGTGATAATAAAGAGACATTGCAGTTTAATGAAGAGACCTTATGGACTGGTGAGCCTCGATCTTATGTGAAACAGGGTGCATATCGCTATTTGGATAGTATACGGACGTTGATAGATGAAGGAAAGCAGAGGCAAGCGGAAGAATTGGCGCAGCGTGAATTTATGGGAGTTAAGGGGATTACAGAAGAACTGGATCCTTGGTTAGAGGGCGTATCGCGCGAGCGAAATAAACCAAACGGTGCATATAGCCCTAAGTTTGACGATAAATCTTGGAATGTTATCACTTTGCCTTCCTACGAGGGGTGGGAAACGGTTGGTCATGAAGGGCTTAACGGCGCCGTTTGGTTTCGTAAAGAATTCTCACTCTCAAAAGACGATTTAAACGAAGATTGGACATTAGATTTGAATAAGGTACGTCAGCAGGACTATACCTATATAAATGGAGTTTTAATAGGGCAATCGAATGGAGAAAATGAAAAGCGAAATTATCTTATTCGTAAAGAAAATCTTCGAGTCGGGAAAAATGTGATTGCCGTCCAAGTGATAAATGTGGAGGGTAAAGGTGGGATAGCCGGTTATAAGGATACGACTGAACGCATAGGATTGAAGACAGCTTCGGGCAGGCTTATTCCTCTAGGTGGGGAGTGGCGTTATTGGATTCAAGACGCTAAGCCACCGAGAGTAGGGGACTACCAAGAAGCCTATCAACCGTTTGGTGAGGTGAACTTTACGTTCGCTTCCGGAGAAAGAACAGATTACAAAAGAAGTTTGGACTTAGAAGAGGGAATTGCAAAGGTCGTTTACAAACAATCGGGAGTGGAATTCAGTCGAACATATTTGGCAAGTTATCCAGATAACGTTATTGCCGTTCAGCTTACTGCTAGTCAACCCGCTAAAATCTCTTTCTCCGTCGGGATTTCTAGCAAACACAAACAACGTAGAGTGTGGAAAGTGAATGATCAGACTCTAGGGATGTCGGTATCTGTGTCCGAAGGTGCTATGAAAGGAACATGTCTGCTTAGTGTCGAGGCACAAGGGGGGACGGTTGTTGAAAAAGATGGGGTATTATCTGTGAGTAGTGCAAATAGCGCAACCGTATATTTGAGCGCTGCAACTAATTTTAAAGATTTTACCGAATTAAATGATGACTATAGCAAACCTTTGTATAGGAATCACCAAGATGTTGTTAAAATCCCTTTTGCGAAGGTGCTCGCGAGACATCAAGCAGATTATAAGTCGCTGTACAGCCGATTTTCGGTCGACTTGGGTAAAGGAGTTAATAGCGATCTACCCACCAATAAACGTATCGAAAAATTTGATTCGGCATCGGACCCGGACTTAGTGGCATTATACATGCAATACGGTAGATATTTGCAGATTGCAGCGTCGCGCAAAGGAACGCAACCGATGAATCTGCAAGGAATTTGGAACCATTTGCTTGAACCCTCTTGGGGAAGTAAATATACCACGAATATTAATCTGGAGATGAACTATTGGCCTACCGAGATGCTGAACCTTTCAGAATTACATGAACCACTTTTCAAAATGATTACGGAGCTAAGTCATGCGGGAAGAGAAACAGCAAAGGAATATTATAACGCGCGAGGATGGGTATTACATCATAACACTGATATCTGGCGGGGGACAGCGCCGATAAATAACTCGAATCATGGTATTTGGCCAACCGGCGGAGCTTGGTTAGTGACTCATCTTTGGGAACATTATTTATTTAATCAAGATCCCGAATTCATTATCCAATATTATGATATAATTAAAGGATCGGCATTGTTTTTTAAGGACGTTCTCGTATTGGATAAAGAAACGGGTTGGCTTATAAGTTCTCCATCCAACTCTCCTGAAAATGGGGGACTAGTGAAAGGACCAACAATGGATCATCAAATAATACGGGCGTTATTTCAGGTGTTTACTGAGTCTTCAAAACTTGTAGGGAAGGACGCTGAATTGAGAGATTCAATTACAGCGTTGATTCCAAAAATAGCACCTAATCAAATCGGACGTTACGGTCAGTTACAAGAGTGGATGGCTGATGTCGATGATCCAAATAACAAGCATCGGCATGTTTCCCACTTGTGGGGCTTACATCCAGGGAATGAAATTAATATGGAGGATACTCCGGATCTCGTAAACGCAGCTAAGCAATCGCTTATCATGCGTGGAGATGATGGCACAGGTTGGAGTTTGGCCTGGAAGATCAATTTTTGGGCACGTTTAAAGGATGCGCAACATACCTATACAATGATAAAAATGTTGCTTCGCCCTGCAGGGAAAGCTGGTGGTTCATATCCTAATTTGTTTGACGCTCATCCTCCTTTTCAAATTGATGGAAATTTTGGAGGAGCAGCAGGAATCGGCGAGTTGCTTCTGCAAAGTCATAGTAAATACATTGACATATTGCCGGCCTTACCTAAAGAACTCGCTCAAGGAACTATAAAAGGAATAAAGGCGAGAGGAAATTTTGAGCTAGATATTAGCTGGCGTGAAAGTATGCTCATAGGACTTCGTGTGAAATCTAATGCCGGTCGTTTGTTAAGGCTTCGTTACAATGGTAAAATAGTTGAAATACGAACTAAAAAGAATATGGTGTACACGTTCGATTCACAATTAAATCAAACTAATTAATGTTTAAATATATTTCCTGTTTTCTTCTTGCCATAATTACATGTTATAATACGCAAGGTCAGTCTCCTCGCGAAGAAATCAACTTGAACGAAGGTTGGGTGACAGCAATGGATGAATCCGATTCAGCTCGCTTTCGAGGTTTTCAAGAAGAAAGTTTTGATAATCTGAGCTCGTGGAAGCACGTTTCTGTCCCGCACAACTGGGATCAGTATGGAGGATATCGTAGACAGATACATGGAAATATACACGGTTTTGCGTGGTATAGGAAGTCTTTTACTTATAACGGGACGCAGTCGGACAAGCGTTTTTACTTATTTTTCGAGGGTGTAGGTTCCTACGCTACCGTTTGGCTAAACGGAATAAAAGTAGGATATCATGCTGGTGGACGCACAACTTTTACACTTGATGTTAGTGAAGCGATCTATACGGATGGACGTACAAATATTTTAGCAGTGCGTGCTGATCATCCCCAAGGAATTCGTGATCTTCCGTGGGTAGACGGAGGATGTTCTACCGAAAGAGGGTTTTCTGAAGGCTCTCAACCGTTAGGTATTTTTCGTCCGGTAACTCTAATCGTAAAGAATCAGTTGAATATTACGCCTTTTGGGGTTCATTATTGGAATGATGAAACAGCAGATGGAACGCAGGCGCGCATTCATCAAACTGTCGAGCTGCAAAACACGTCCTCCAAAGAGCGGATCGTACAAATAAAAACGAATGTCTTAAATAGGGATGGAGTGAATGTTTATTCAGGAACTGACGAAAAGGCTATAGGTAAGCTCTCTCTAACTGAAGTTCCTTTAACAGACATTTATCTTAACGCGCCCAAATTATGGTCCGTTGAATCTCCCTATTTATATACAATAGAAACAGAAATTTGGGAGAGGGGACAGCTTCTTGATAAAGAAATTACGTCTTACGGTGTTCGTAGCATACGATGGCCAAAAGGAATAAAACCTTTAGGGACCAATCAGCTTCTAGTTAATGGTAAGCCTGTTTTTATTCACGGAATAGCCGAATATGAGCACAAGCTGGGGAACTCTCATGCATTTACAGGCGAAGAAATTCTTGCACGTGTGCGCGATATGAAAGCGTCGGGTTTTAATTCTTTTAGGGACGCTCATCAACCACACAATCTACGTTATCAGGACTATTGGGACGAACATGGCGTATTGCTATGGACACAAATGGCTGCGCATATATGGTTCGATACACCTGCATTTCGTGAGAATTTTAAAACGTTGTTGAAAGACTGGGTAAAAGAGAGAAGAAATAGTCCTTCTGTCTTCCTTTGGGGGCTTGAAAATGAGAGTACATTGCCTGAAGAATTTGCGCGTGAGTGTATGGATATTATACGTGAATTAGACCCAACAGCCTCAATCCAACGATTAGTAACAACTTGTAATGGAGGCAGTGGAACAGACTGGGATGTTCCACAGAATTGGACCGGTACCTACGGAGGAGATCATAATACCTACGGTGAAGATCTTAAAAACCAGCTTTTGGTAGGGGAATTTGGAGCATGGAGGACCTTAGAAATGCATGCGGAACCCCCGTATTTGGCGAATGATAAAAACTATAGTGAGGAGCGTTTCACTGAGATCATGGAAACTAAACTTAGATTAGCGGATTCTGTAAAAAATGAAGTAATTGGCCATTACCATTGGTTATGGACATCACATGACAATCCCGGACGAGTCCAGGGGGGCGAAGCTCTACGCGATATTGATAAGATTGGGCCTGTGAATTATAAAGGACTTTTAACACCTTGGGGGGAACCAACTGATGCTTATTATATGTTTCGCGCACATTACAGCGACCCTAGTGATCCGATGCTCTATATCGCCTCGCATACTTGGCCTAACCGATGGACAGCAGCGGGGAAAAAGGATAATATACGCATATATTCCAACTGCGATGAAGTTGAGCTTTTTAATGATTTAGAGCGGCATTCACTAGGTGTTGTTAAAGATCCTGGCCACGGAAGATCATTCGAGTTCAACAACGTCGAAATTAAATATAATGTGCTATATGCTGAAGGGAAAATCGAAGGAAAGATTGTTGCTCGAGATACTATTATTCTTCTAAATTTACCACGTAGCCCTAGTTATTTACAGATGGTTGACACAAGCTCAACATTAGTTCGAGGAGATAAGGATTTTGAGTATTTGTTTCGCGTAAACGCTGGTGGGCCAGACTACATTGATCGGTATGGTCAACATTGGTTAGCGGATCAACCCTATACGGATTTGGCAGGATGGGGATCTGTATCTTGGGCAGATACCTACGAGGATATCTCTTCGACCTTTGCAAGCCAGAGACGCATCTTTGATCCAATCAAAGGCACAAGTGAATGGCCGCTTTTTCAGACATTTCGATATGGTCAAGATCAGCTTTACTATAAGTTTGAGGTGCCTGATGGCGAGTACCGAGTTGAACTGTATTTTTCCGAACCATGGGCAGGTGGAGGAGGAATAAAAGATGCTAGCGGGATGAGATTATTCGATGTTGCGATTAATGGACAGGTACAAGAAGAGAATCTTGATATTTGGAAGCAAGCGGGGCATGATGGCGCCTTGAAAAAAGTATACAACGTGCATGTGAGAGATGGAGTAATTCGTATAGACTTCCCAAGAATTTCTGTAGGGCAGGCGATTGTTCAAGCCATCGCGGTAGCGGCAAAAGAACATAAAGTTTTAACAACTAAGCCCGCCACACATTTTAATCTTAAGGCTGGTAGGGAAGAAATACCTTTTCTAAAACGCTGGATGGATATTGGACAGAGATACGATGATGCAAGCGCTATCACCTTTCAGTCTTTGCCTAGTTTTTTATATGGATCAGATTATTTTTTAGCCTCAACTAAGACGATCGGCTTAGAGCTAGCGTTTGTCCATCCGTCGTATCTTTATGCACTTTCCGCTAGTCCTGTTGAAGATTATGAATACACCGGTGATTCAGTAATCACCAGTGTTGGTGATGTGAAGAGAGTGTATAGAAAAGTGCTCGCATCGGGTGAGAAAATAATTCTTCCAAACCTTGAGGAGGGCTCTCTTTTTGCATTTCAAGTACAAAGTGGTTTACAACCTGCATTTGACCTAAAACAGGTTGTTAGTTATAAGGCTAATGCGGTGAAGAAGACAGAAGGCACAAATATGGTTAACTTTCAAAAGGGTAAACGGCGGCAAATTATTGATAACAATGGATGGATAACCTTCGATATAAAAGTGGGGGTGGCAGATGTTTATTCCTTAACGTTGAAATATCATAACAGTTCAAAGGAGATAAAAAAGGGTACGATAGAATTGGTGAATTTAGATGGGGCTATTTTAAAAGAGCCGCAGACGATTGAGCTTACACCTACTCGTAGTGGAAAATGGAATTATATAACTACCGATACAGGTACGATGATCAATGCAGGTACATACGAAGTACGGGTCCGTTCGATCAACGCGAAAGATATTTATATCGATGCGGTAGATGTTCAATAAGATTTTAATTCCTGCTAAGATAACGTCTTTTATATTCTAATGGGGTGAGCCCCATTACTTTCTTAAAGTGACGATAAAAATTTGACACATTGTTAAATCCACATTCAAAACAAATTACTTCGGTTGGGAGCATGTTTTCCACAAGAAGTCGACAAGCATGGCTGATTCGAATCTCGACTAAGAAATCATAGTATGTTTTTCTAGTCATCATCTTGAAATATCGACAAAAAGAAGTGATGCTCAAGTTTGCGATATTAGCCACTTCTTCTAATGTAATATCCTGTTTATAATGCGCATGAGTATAATTGAAAATGTTATTTAAGCGAATATTGTCTGCTTCATTGGATTGATGAAATGTAGTTTGTGTTTTTACAATTGTTTCACACTCTTCACTCTCGGCTATTATTTTAAGAATATTTAATAGCGAGATTATTTTGCCGAATCCGGTTTCTTTTACACAGGTATGCATTAGTTGAGCTACTTGTTTTTTGGTTTCTCCTTTAATGATCAATCCACTTTTAGCCCTTTCAAATAGTTTTGGGATCAAATAGGCTTCTGGAAGTTGTAAAAGTTGTTTACCAAAGCATTCAGGTAGAAATTGTAAAACAATAGCTTCTATACTATAATCCGAATCGTTTTGAAAATACTCGTCCTTACATCGCCAAGCATGCGATAATTTTTCTCCAACCAATATGATCTCGTCGGGAGAAAAGCTACTTATGTTATCACCAATGAATCGGACACCTTCTCCCCTGATGGTATAGTGGAGCTCAAGCTCTTCATGGAAATGCCAAACATTCCCAAAATTAGGCATGATGTCATGTCGTGCAGAGAACGAACTCTCGAGTTTTGCTGGAAGCTTTCTATATAGCGGTTTCATGACTTCGAAACGAATTTATTTTAACGGTTTATATTATATTTTTTGGCAAGACTAAGATACGTTATTTATTTATAAAATATGCTAATATGCTATAATGATCTGATAATGTTACACTATTAGAGGTGATGAAAATATTGTTCTTTTGAATAAATGTCATGAGACTTGGTGAATCAGGATAAGCTAATATTATCCTCATTACAGTAAATCAATCAGGGATTTCAATAACAGTTTGATTTTTTTTGTCTGCCGTAAAAGGTGAAAAGACGGGGTTAGGGAAAGTCTAATGTTATTGTTTGACTAATTATAAGTTTGCAACATATTAACAATTTAAACCATGAATTTTCGATTTCTTAAAAGGAATATTCGGAGTATTAGTTTCGTGCTAATTCTCCTGACAGTGAGTACTTTTCCTTTTTCTTTGACATTTGCCAACGAAGCGGTAAGTGACGCGATTTTTGCATCTGAGCAACAAATCCAAATTACCGGCCGCGTAACAGACAGTGAAGGAACGGCAATTCAAGGCGCAACTGTTTTGATAAAAGATGACGTTAATGCTACTGGAACGCAAACTGATCAGGGAGGAAACTTCAATCTTCCAGTCACAAAAAGCGAGGCGGTTCTAGAGGTGAGTTACGTTGGTTTTCAAAGTCAGCAAGTCCATGCCGCTGTTGGAAAAGACGTCCACGTGACCTTGCTCCCTATTGACGCGCTTGATGAGGTGGTAGTCGTTGGATATGGTGCTGTGAAAAAGCGGGATCTCACGGGTGCAGTGACATCGGTGAAGGCGGAGGAGATTATGCGAACACCGACTTCGAATGTGATGGACGCATTACAAGGGAAAGTCTCTGGGATGGATATTATGAAATCTTCAGGGAGGGCTGGTTCTAGTGTTGAGGTGTCGTTGCGCGGGACCCGTTCTATATACGGAGATAACAATCCGCTGTATATTATCGACGGTATTCCGGGAGATTTTTCTCGGTTAAATCCGAGCGATATAGAATCGATCGATGTGCTAAAGGATGCTTCTTCGACGGCGATATACGGTTCTGCCGGTTCTAACGGTGTGGTAATTATAACGACGAAAAAAGGTCGCCGAGGTACGACAAGCGTGGCCTTCGATTCCTACGTTGGTTACAACGGATTCCCAAAATACCCGCATGGTCTTGTCGGTGAAGATTATCTTGAATTAAAGCGAGAAGCCTATCGGGGAGAGCATGGTAGCTATCCGGAATTCCTAAATAATATCTTCAAAAATCCTGAGCATTTATCAGCGTACGAATCTGGAAAGAATGTTGATTGGGTTGATTTAGTTTTGAATGATGGAATCCAGCAGAATTATAGTCTTGCGGTTACCGGAGGTACGGAGAAGACCAATGCATATTTATCTGTAAATTATAACGATGAACAAGGTATTATCGAGAACGACCGATTTAAGAAATATGGCGTACGGGCAAATATTGATCATAAAATAGGTGCATTCGTGAAGCTGGGAACTAATTTACAACTTACCCAGTCTGATAATGATCAAGCTGCTCAGAATATTTTCGGCAATAGCTTAACTTTTCTTCCTTTGGGTGACGCCTACGATGATCAGGGGAACATTCAACATATCGCCATTGATGGAGTCACCAATCCGTTGTCCGATTTGATTAAGGATCAGTATGTGAATAATACATTGAATACATATTTTTCGGGTAATGGTTATTTTGAGCTCGAGCCAATTAAAGGATTGACGTTTCGTTCGGTATTGGGTGTTATTCTTGGTTCTGCGAGAAATGGAAAATATTTTGGCACACAATCTATTGCTAATCCAGAGGCAGGTTTTAGCGTGCCGGCGGCAGTTATCGTCAATGATCGTAACCAGGATTATCGATGGGAAAATATACTAACGTACAATGTAGACCTTAACCAGGATCATCACTTTACGTTTACCGGTGTAACCTCTTGGGCAAAAAATCGTGCAGAAATGGCTTATGCGGCGGGCTCGGGCTTCGATTTAGATTCATATTCATTTTATAACCTTAGTGGAGCGACAGATCCTGTGATACGGTCATCATTTATTGGGACCCAGTCAATGTCTTACGTGGGGCGTGTAAACTATAATTATAAGGGTAAATATTTGTTTTCTTTCTCTAATCGGTGGGATGGCGTTTCTAGATTGTCAAATGGTAACAAATGGGATGTTTTCCCTGCTGGAGCTTTCGCGTGGCGAATCAGTGATGAGTCATTTTTCATTCCGTTTCAGGAAGCAGTGTCCAGCCTCAAGTTTCGTGTAGGTTACGGTGTCACCGGTAACTCAGGCGGCGTCGGTGCTTATGGTACTCAGGCTGGAGGATTTAATGCTCCTAAACCGGTAGGTTTCGGTCAAACCGCTGGTGCGGCGTTTATTTTAAATCAAACAATGGCTAATGCTGATTTAGGATGGGAGAAATCATATACGACGAATTTAGGTTTAGATGCAACTTTTTTAAACGGCAGAATTGATCTAACGTTTGATTGGTACGATGCACAAACCAAAGATTTGTTATATCTACGTGACATGCCTGCTTCTCTAGGGGGGTCTTGGGGAGCACCATTTAAAATGTGGCAAAATGTCGGTGAGACAAATAATAGAGGTTTTGAGGTGACGCTACAGACTAAAAATATTGAGCGTGATAACTTCACATGGTCTACAGCATTTACTTTTGCCAGAAATAGAGAACGAATCGTATCCCTACCGGGAAATAAGGATTTGATTTCGACAAACCTGTTCCTAAACCATCCGGTAGAGACGTTTTATGACTATAAGTATCTAGGAATATGGCAAGAAAGTGAGGCTGAGGAGGCTTCGAAATACAACTCAGTTCCTGGAGATATTAAGTTAGCCACCGATGGATCTGTGGATGAAAACGGGAGACATGCCTATGGTATAAATGACAAGCGAGTGTTAGGTTCGGCGGTTCCTGACTGGACTGGCGGCATTCAAAATAATTTCACGTATCGAAATTTTGATGCCAGTATTTTCCTAACAGCGCGTTGGGGTCAAATGATTTCTAGCAACCTTATAACGAGATATGACCCGACTACAGGCGTGGGGAACAGCCCGGATGACGTAGATTATTGGACTCCGGAGAACCCGAAAGGATACCTACCTAGGCCAGGTTTACACTCATCAACTAGCGGGTACATAGGGTTTGGTGCTTTAAAATATGTTGACGGCTCGTATTTTAAAATCAGGAATGTTACGTTGGGCTACACATTGCCTGACAATGTGACCGGACGTATTGGGATGCAGAAACTACGCTTCTATGTAACTGCAAATAATCCATTTATATTCACAAGAAGCAGACATTTAAAATATCAGGATCCAGAGGCAAATGGACGGGATAATTTTCCATTGACAAAGCAATTTGTTGCCGGTGTTAACATGTCATTTTAAGTTTTATATAGAAAGAGTTCTTTTTAATTGGAAATTGCGAAATGCAGGCGCATTCCTCGCACCGGTCTTGACCGGTGTGTTTCCTGCCTGAGATTTATGAAAACAATATTTTACTACTGTATCAGCGCCAGTTTGTTCCTTGCCTCCTGCTCATTGGAGGAGCTTAATCCAAGTGGGGTAACGGTAGATAAAGTCGCCCAAACGAAAGAAGGTTACGAAAAGCTTGTGAACAGTTGCTATTTTGATTTACCACGTTATTATTATGGTCGGAATCTCCTTTTGGTAACCGAGGGAGGAACGGATATCTGGACGGCCGATTTAAATTCAAATAATAACCAGGATTATTTCAAGTATTCCTCTGGCGGAGCAATGTCTGTAGATATGGCCAAAGACTATTGGAATGGCGCATATGATGCTATTAATTATTGTAATATTGTAATAGATCGTGTCAACGAGGTTCAAGGCTATCAAAGTGAAGAGCAAAAGTTGGAAAAAGTGGCTGAAGCATATTTTCTCCGAGCTTTGTATTACTTTCACCTAGTGGAACAATTTGGTGCGGTTCCTTTGTCGCTTGAAGAGACAACGACGGCAAACACCGAAGTAGTGCGGGTCTCCCCAATGGATGTTTATAGTCAAGCGATAATTCCGGATTTACGATATGCTGTGGAACACCTCCCGCAAGATGCTGTAGAACCAGGGAGGCCATCTAAGAAAGCCGCGTTAGGATTTCTTGCTAAAGCGTGCTTACAAACGAAAGGGTATGGAACGAATGAATATATCGAGGAAGCATTGAGCGCTTCAAACGAACTTATAAACAATCAATCAGTGTATGGTGTTCGTTTGTATGATAATTTTGTAGACAATTTCAACGAGGCTAATAATAAAAACAATTACGAAGCCTTGTACCAATTAACTTACGACCAAGAGTATGGATCTACCAATTTGTACGAACATAACGGCGATTTTATGCGATTTTATTGCATTCCAACCGCTTTTGGTGCTATTCAATTGGCGGGCCATCAAATGGAGATAGGGCGATGGAGCGACGGTGATTTTATGCCAAGTAAATATTTATTGGATGTTTTTAGGTATCCTGATAATACGTTGGATCCTCGTTATAAAATGTCTTTTCAAACCAGTTGGACATCCAACGTCAATTATCAATGGGAACAGGATGCTATCGTACAATTCGATCGCAACTCGTCAATTAAACCTGGAACAGCTCTAACAAACGGAGCTATTGCAATAAAGTTTGTTCGGCCGGAGGAAGGAGACTACGATGTCGCAAAAGAAGAACGGTTATCCCAAAATTATTTATGGATCGATTATCGTGATTTGTATGGCGAGGACAATAAAGTCAAGATGAAATATACACGGGTTAACCAACGACCGGGAATTGTCGATAATCCGTTTATTAGTTTCTATCCATCCCTAACTAAATTCAATTCGGGTTCATTGAAGAGCCCACGGACGAACAGGTATACGAGTGACGCTTATTCAACAATTATGCGACTTGCAGAAGTTTATCTCATTGCTGCAGAAGCTGAATTCTATTTACGGGGCCCAAACGCGGCAGCAGTTGAATATATTAACGTGCTTCGTAGCCGGGTCGAAGGAAAACAAGTAACCGTCTCAGATATTAACTTACAGTTTTTAATAGATGAACGTGCCAGAGAGCTTTGTGGCGAATATGGTAGATGGTATGATCTTAAACGAACAGGAAAATTAACCAAATCTTATTTAATGGAGAAGAATCCAGATATTGGTCAATATTTTGTGGATGGCGTCCACTCTGTACGTCCAATACCGCAGGGCCAAATTGACGCCATAAGTAATCCCGAAGGGTTTCAGAATAACGGCTATTAAATCGACAAAAAAAGCCGAGAACATATATGTAACACCTCTTGAGAGTCATCATACTTTCAAGAAGTGTTTCTTTTTTTTAATTTTTCGCTTTACTATATTATTGTCATTTCGACGGTTAAAATTGATGTTTGTAACATTTACATGATAATATTTTATAATAAATAGATAATTGAACATATTATTGTCCCCCTTTTAATCCGTTATTTTGAATTAGCAATTATAAATGAATTGAGCTTATAAATACGTATATTTTTGTAACTCATTGTGGTAAGCCGACCTTTTTGTCGTGAGCCGCTCGATTGATAGGTTAAATCGAGTCCAAATATTTCATACGTTATTTATGAGTTGTTGTCATTGTTACTAGTGATCGTTTAGATTCTACAGCGGTCTGATTCATGTTTATGACGGATTCATTTAAATTGTATAAAGCGAAGTTAAATACAAGATAAAATGTGATGAAGAGAAATTTAAGATTATGTTTGATGTCCCTGCTAAGTTTAATGGTGTATTTGGGATACGCACAAACAGAACAACAGAAGTATATCGCGGTTATTACGGAACGATCAGATAAGATTGTCGCGGAATTAGATATAAATGACGCAGAACGTTATAGCAATGTTCGTGACGTTCTGGTCGAGCAATACCAGTTTTTGAACGCCCATCATGAAGAGAGAGAGGAGAAAATCAAGGGTCTAAAGGAAAAGTTCAAAGAGCAAAAGGAAAAATTGGAAGCAGAACGGTCCGCTTATGAGAAGTTGGAAGATAAAAAATTGCTAGTCAATCATGAGTCGTTTCTAAAGAAACTTAAGACCTTAGTTAATGAAGAACAGCTCGACAAGATTAAGAATGGAATGACCTATGGAGTACTTCCACTAACTTACAAGGCTTATCAAGACATGATTCCCTCCTTGAGTAGTGCTCAAAAGGAAAAGATATTTGCATATTTGATAGAAGCTCGGGAATTAGCGATGGACGCGCCAGGGTCAAAGGAAAAGCATGGTGTGTTCGGTAAATATAAAGGACGAATTAACAACTATTTGTCTGCAGAAGGATATGACCTCAAGGAAGAAGGTCGCAAATGGGAAGAACGCCGAGCGAAAAAGGGAAAATAACAAATAAATATGAGCGTGCTTTTGCGTTCAATCCCAAAGAGTTTTACCTCGTAGTGGTAAACAAGTGAGATAAAATTACTAACCTATTATAATTTTTTAAAACCATGACTATGAAGGCATTTTTTCGAGGTCACCTTCTTAAGGGAAGTATTGGATTGTTTTGTCCGTTACTTCTACTTGCTCCTACTGGAAAGGCGTATGCTTTAGAGACGAAGGTAGGAATTGGAAGTTATTCCAACTCGTTCGTAAATATTATGGGCAAGGTATTGGATGCAAACGGTAACCCTATCGTTGGGGCTACGGTAACAGTAAAAGGGTCGAACACAAGTACACAGACAGATGGCACAGGAACGTTTCGATTAAACGTATCGCCAGGAAGTGACGTCCTTTTGGTGAGTTTCGTCGGGTTTAAAACCCAAGAAGTAGTTATTGCTGGGCGAACTAATTTTGAGGTGCGTCTTGAGCCATCGGAAGCATTAGATGAAGTTGTGGTCGTTGGATATGGAACACAGCAAAAAGCCCATTTGACAGGAGCTGTTGAAACTGTAGATATAGCTGCTATTGAAAATTTGCCTTCTACTAATATAGGAGCGTCCTTAGCGGGACGAATCGCGGGAGTAGGCGTGAGTGGGGGAATCGCAAGACCAGGTTCAAAAGCAGGTTTAACAATACGTAAACCGATTCCACCGGGCAAGGACGCAGGTACCTCAAATCCGCTGTACGTAATAGACGGCATGATTCAGGTTGATGCACAAAATCGCCCTGAAACAACCCAATTTGACAATTTAGATCCTTCGGAAATTGAAAGCATGTCTATCTTGAAAGATGGTGCTGCGGCCGTTTATGGTGTCCGGGGAGCCAATGGTGTGGTGCTTATTACAACAAAACGAGGAAAAGCGGGGGCACCAAGAATTTCGTATAATGGTTCATACGCAATCAATGACAGGGCCTATAAAACCAAAATGATGAATGCGTATCAATTTGGCCAGTACTTCAATATCATGAATGGACCAAACGGCGAAAACGTTCAATCGGATAATTCTAACTATATCAACCGCATATTCAGTAGTGATGAGTTAGAGCATTTTAAGACGCTTGATTATGATTGGTTAGATGATGCATGGAAATCTGCTTATAACACTAGACATACGTTAAACTTAAGTGGTGGGTCGGAACGAGCTACCTATTTTGCGGGTGCTTCGTACCAGAAGCAGAACGGTAATCTCGGTACTTTGGATTATGATAAGTGGAACTTCAGAGCGGGAAGCGATGTGCAAGTGTCGTCCAATTTCAAGGTTTCTTTGCAAGTGTCTGGAAACGAGGATCAACTGGATAAGACCTTTAATAAGGTTTCTGGAGAAGGTCCGGAAGACGATTATAAAAATTTATTGACGGCGGCACCATACGTACCAGCTTATCTTAACGGCTTACCTGTTAAATTACCGGGAAGATCCAACGATCTTTCAGCGTATCACTTTTTTGAAATAGAGAAACTAGGTAATCAAAACAAAACGAATTCGAAATTTTTTACCGTGAATGTCGCTGCTGAATACGATTTTAAATTTTTACCAGGATTAAAAGCTCGTGGTACGTATACGCGTAACATGCGGAGTTCAGCGGGTAGTCAAATAGGTACAAAGTATGATGTGTATGAATTTACTAGGGCTGGTGAAAATGGACATATATATGAAGGCGCTACGGATCCAGAAGCGGTGAGAGCAAGTAATGGTAATAGAGTTTATTTTTCAAACAGCAACGGAACAAACACGCAGTATAACTTTTTCTTGACTTATGAGAAACAAATTGGCAATCATAACTTTAGTGGGTTATTCTCTGTGGAGCGAGGAGAAGCGAAGGGTAACCAAGAGGACGTGTGGAAATCTGATCCATTAGAAACAACTAATGGTCAATTTGGAACAGCCTTCGGAGAGATTGATGGGCGTACCTTTGCTTATGAATCGGGAACATTAGGTTATATAGGGCGGATAAATTACCGCTACGCTAATAAGTATCTTGCGGAAGTTCTTTTCCGTACCGATGCATCGAACAAGTTTGCGCCCGAGAATTATTGGGGTAAGTTTTATTCCGCATCGGCGGGATGGATCTTGACGGAGGAAGATTTCTTTGACGTGAAGGGGATTGACTTTTTGAAGCTTCGTTATTCTGTAGGTCTAATGGGTAACGATCAGTTTAAACCATGGGGTTGGCGCCAACGCTTCAGTTACGAAGTCGGCAAAGGGGCTGTGTTTGGTGGCAACGGAAGCTCTGCAACCGGAATGAAAATGAGTTCGTCCCCGAATAGGGATGCGACATGGAGTGATGAATTTAAAAATAACCTTGGTATAGACGCGCGGTTTTTGAACAATAGACTTTCGGTGAATTTAGACGGTTACTATAATAAAGCAACCAACGTACTCCTTGAAAGAATAGGAAATGTACCGGTGTCTGTCGGAGGGTCAGTTGTCGGTGAAAACTATGCGAAGTTAGATACCTATGGGTACGAGATTAGTTTAGGTTGGAATGATAAAATTGGCACTGATTTTAATTACGGTGTCTCAGGACGTTTAAATTGGTCAGATATGAAGATCGTTTACAAAGATTTGGATC
>NZ_JABMCQ010000120.1:0-1534 GCF_013179575.1 Sphingobacterium shayense
TCAATATCAACGTTCGACTCTCCTCAGCAAGTTTTGTATAATATTGTACGCGTTGAATACTATCGTTTAAAGTGGCCTGTATCGTTGAATCCGCTCTTCGAAATTCAATATCCTTATTAGTTATCGACTGATTGATCGTTGAATACAACTTTTTAGAGAGTGTCGGATTTCCTAAATAAAAATCTACATTTCTCTGAAAGCCAACTGAATCAAGCTGGTATTTATCGAAAATACGTCCGTATAGACTATTAATCACTTTCCGACTGCTATCAATCGATAGCGTACTGAGGTATCCATCGACTAAGTGCACTTCCGTCATCATCTCCACCATTGTGCTCTCTGGCAAAATGCCTTCCGGAGTTGTCTTTTGACATGAAGTAATCAAAAAAATCGACGTCAATATAATGAGTAATAAGCGTTGCATTTTGTAAGTTTGTACAAATTTACAAAATGCCATTTGAATAAATGCTTTTTAAGTTTTTGAACAAAGAATTTACGTCCATCATGAGTATTGCTACAAATATCGAGTCTTTGCAAACAGACTTTAAACCTATAAATGTAAAGTTAGTTGCTGTGTCTAAAACCAAACCTATCGAAGACATCCAACAAGCGTATGACGCAGGCCAACGCGTATTCGGGGAGAACATGGTTCAAGAACTCGTTGAAAAGCAAGAACTTCTTCCCAAAGATATTGAATGGCATTTAATTGGTCATTTACAAACGAACAAAATAAAATATATTGCTCCGTTTATTTCAATGATACAGTCTGTTGACACACTAAAACTTCTTAAGGAGATCAACAAACATGCTGCGAAAAATAATAGAATAATAGATTGCCTTTTGCAAATTCACATTGCCGACGAGGACAGTAAGTTCGGTTTAGACCACGCAGAACTCATCGATCTCTTGCGCGATGAAGAATTAGCTACATTAAAAAATATCCGGATCCGCGGTCTTATGGGGATCGCTACAAATACGGACAATCAAAAAAATATTAACGAAGAGTTCTACGAGCTAAAAATGCTATTTGATGGGATCAAAGTAAGCTTTTTTAGAAAAGAAGATTCGTTCGATACGCTTTCAATGGGAATGTCTTCGGATTATCAACTCGCAATAGAAAATGGAAGCAACATGGTACGTTTAGGAAGTACTATTTTTGGAAAACGCGTAATCAAACATTATAAACTAAAAGATGGTAACGATTAGGAAAGCAGTAGTGGGTGACTGCCCGGCAATGATGGAACTTATCCATGAGCTGGCTGTCTTTGAGAGAGCGCCAGATGAAGTAACGGTTTCTCTAGAAGAATTCATTGATAGTGGATTCGGCGAACGACCGGTTTGGGGTGCATTTGTAGCGGAACGAGAAGGTATAATCTTGGGTCTGTCTTTATATTATATTCGTTATTCGACATGGAAAGGTCGTCGTCTATACCTAGAAGATTTAATCGTTACTCAGTCCGAACGAGGAAATCGCATAGGAAGTAAACTTCTCTCACACACAATAAATTTCGCCAAAGAGCAAGGCTTTGGTGGT
>NZ_JABMCQ010000120.1:1633-12951 GCF_013179575.1 Sphingobacterium shayense
CGACATGGAAAGGTCGTCGTCTATACCTAGAAGATTTAATCGTTACTCAGTCCGAACGAGGAAATCGCATAGGAAGTAAACTTCTCTCACACACAATAAATTTCGCCAAAGAGCAAGGCTTTGGTGGTATGATGTGGCAGGTTTTAGATTGGAATCAAGACGCAATCAATTTCTATAAGAAGTACCAAGCGGAATTCGACGAGCAGTGGGTTAATGTGACCTTAAATTTTTCAAAAAAATGAAAAACGGATTAACATACAGTGTTCTCATGGTTTCAATACTGAGCCTTTTATCCTGCACATCAACAAAAAAACAAGGAAGTGAAGTACGGGAAAAAAACGTTCCTATTGAAGTAAAAAACGTAGATGATACACTGGTTTATCACATCGAACGTTATAAGGATTTCAGCCCTTATTTTAGTAAAACTGAGGACGGTTTTGACTCGACGATTTATACAGCTTCTTATCCGGTTTTTTCGTCAGCGATAGACACATTAGTTAAACCAGCGATATTCATTGATGGGGAGAGTAAGGCAGAACAGGTAGCAGAAAGTTTTTTAGGAGGATTTAACGATTATGCAGAAGAAAGTATTGAGGCAGGAAATAATTTTTTAAATAAATGGTTTATGGATCAGCAATGCAATGTAATGCTGAACGTGCCACGTTTTGTTACATTAAGAAACAAAATATCTTCATATTCTGGAGGTGCTCACGGGATGGAGGTCAATCTCTGGTTCAACTACGACCTGCGAGACAACCGTCTTTTAACGATCACCGATATTATAAAAGACGCCACGAAACTAACTGAAATAGTCGAGCATCATTTCAGAGAACACGAGAAACTTAACCAAGATGAAGGTTATGGTGAAAGTTATTTCTTCGACCAAGGGCAATTCGTATTAGCGGATAACTTCGGATTAACCAGGGACGGATTAGTTTTTCATTACAATCCCTATGAAATAAAACCTTATGCTTTAGGGTCAACTACTATAATTATTCCTTATGAAGAAATCAAAGGTATTTTAACTTCGAGAGGAACCATCGTTTTAAAAAATATCGCTCAAAAATAATCGTATTTCACTTAAATGCAGGTATTTAAATTTGGAGGAGCATCCGTAAAAAATGCTGAAAGTATAAAAAATGTAGCGTCAATTATTGCACATTACAAAAAAAATGAACTGTTAGTCGTAGTATCAGCGATTGGAAAGACGACTGATAAACTTGAAAAGTTAACAAAAGAATATTTTCAGGGCTCTGCGCATGCGTTAACCTGGTTGGAGGAAATAAAGCAAGATCACCAATATATTTTAACTGAATTATTTGCAGATCCCTCGCACCCAATCTATGATGATATCGCAAATAGCTTCGTTGAAATTGAATGGATCCTCGAAGAAGAGCCTCAGGACACCTATAATTATTTGTTCGATCAAATCGTCTCACTCGGCGAGATTCTTTCCTCAAAAATTTTAGCAGCGTATACGAACCAAACAGGCCTATCGACGAGCTGGATCGATGCTCGTGATTATATTTTCACGGACAACAACTATGGCGAGGCTAAAGTAGATTGGCATAAAACAGAAACTAAAATCCGTCAAGATTTACCGATTATTTTAAACGACTTCGTAATTATCACGCAAGGATTTATTGGATCCACGTCAGAGAATTTCACCACAACTCTCGGCAGAGAAGGTTCTGATTATTCTGCGGCTATTTTCGCATCCTGTTTACAAGTGGACAATGTAACGATATGGAAAGACGTACCGGGGGTATTGAACGCAGATCCAAAATGGTTCGATCGAACTGAACTAATTCCTGAGCTCTCATATACAGATGCTATTGAGCTAACCTACTACGGCGCGACCGTAATCCACCCAAAAACAATTAAGCCCCTGCAAAACAGCAAAATATCGCTTAACGTTCGCTCATTTATCAATCCCGCTGAAAACGGGACCGTTATCCGTACTACAAATTCCGGGTTAGCGATTCCCTCGTTTATATTTAAAATTAACCAGGTGTTAATTAATATTCAGCCACGGGATTTCTCCTTCATCGTCGAAGATAATTTAAGTCACATATTTAACGCTTTTCACAGTCATCGCATAAAAATAAACATGATGCATAATAGTGCTATAAGTTTCTCTGTGAGTGTGGATGACACGGGCGAAAATATAACCGCCCTATTAGAGGAACTGGAAAAAAGATATACAGTAAACCTTGAAAAAGGGCTAGAGTTGATCACAATCCGTTATTTTAATCAAGAAACTATCGATCGAGTATTAGTAAATAAATTTATAATTAGAGAATTAAAAGACAGCTATACCTGTCAGCTACTCGTTAAAAACATGTAATGTGCGCAACCGTTTTGTATAAAATTTTGACACGATATGTTGAATAGGGAAATCTTATCTCCAGAAGTGCAACGTTACCTCATTGATCATCAACACGAGCGTGCATCGAGAATTGCGTTACAAAAAAGCCCCTTCCGAAATGTTACTTCAAGTGACCTCGCTCAACAAATTGATGGTCGGCAACGTGTTTTAAAAAAAATACCCGAATGGCTCACCCCCCCTGGAATATATTTTCCACCCAAGTTAAATTTGGAGCAATGTTCCTCTGCCCTCACAGGAAAATATAAATCGGATCTAGTTTCACCAGGATGCCATATCATTGATCTTACTGGAGGATTTGGTGTCGATAGCTTCTATTTTGCATCTAAGGCGAGCTTTGTTACACATTGTGAAATTAATACAGAACTGTCTGAGATAGTACAGCACAACTTTAAAATGCTCGGTGTGCACAATGTCAAATTTTTAGCTCAAGAAGGAATAACCGCCTTGCAAGACTCAAACGAACGATTCGACTACATATATATTGATCCTTCCAGGCGTGTAGAAAATAAGAAAGTAGTTCGTCTTCAAGACTGCATTCCGAATGTTATCGACCATCAGGAATTATTTTTTAACAAATCGAAAACTATTATCACAAAACTCGCTCCGCTACTTGACATATCGCTTGCATTGGTGTCCTTGGAGCACGTTTGCTCAGTCTACGTGCTTTCAGTAGGTAATGATTGCAAGGAGCTTCTTTTGGTACAAAAACAAGGTTTCATGGACGAGCCTACCATCCATGCTGTATTATTAGGCCAAAGAGATAGCAAAGTACTTTCGTTTAAAAGTAGTCAGGAGAAAGAACTATCATTAGTCTATAGCAATCCACTAAGCTATCTATATGATCCAGATGTTGCGATCACCAAATCTGGTGCGTTCAAAACCGTTGCTCAAGCGTTCAATGTATTCAAACTGGCTCCCCATACACATCTGTACACCAGTGAAGCGTTACAACCTAATTTTCCGGGCCGTAAATACAAGGTTCTGAACATGTTTAGTCTAAAGGACTTGAAAAAAGCCTCTACCATTAACAAAGCAAATGTTGTCACTAAAAACTTTCCGTTAAAAGTTGACGAGATTCGCAAGAAATACAAAATTCAAGATGGTGGGTTTGAGTTCTTATATTTTTGTACGCTAGTCAGCGGCGAGCACGTGGCTTTGTTTTGCCAACGATTGCCAGACGACATTTAAGCTTTTACCTCCACCCCGACTTCCATATTCTTACAATGAAATGTATCGATTGACAATGTGATTACATTCAAGTAAAATCCTATTCGTAATTTTATAAACGATGAAAAAAATTAAATTATCCGCTTTAGAATTAGCGACAATATGTAAAGGAAGCTCTGCATTAGAAGCAATTAACCGGAGTGTTGAAGGAGCTAAATACATTGAAAATTTAGGTTATGAACGGATATGGTTTGCTGAGCATCATAATATGGAACATATCGCAAGCTCCGCTACGGCAGTTCTTATTGGGCATGTAGCATCTCAAACTCAATCTATTCGAATCGGTTCTGGCGGGATTATGCTTCCGAACCATTCTCCTTTAGTCATTGCAGAACAGTTCGGCACATTGGAAACGCTATATCCAGGTAGAATTGATCTCGGACTTGGAAGGGCTCCAGGAACAGATCAAATAACTGCAATGGCATTGCGCAGAAACAATTTAAACACCGCGTTTTATTTTAAAGATGACGTACAAGCTTTGCAACAATATTTTCTAAATGATGATCCTTCTGAAAAAGTTAGAGCATTTCCAGGCGAGGGTCTTCAGATTCCTATTTACATCTTAGGATCGAGTACAGATTCAGCTCACTTAGCAGCTCAACTTGGACTCCCTTATGCTTTTGCAGCCCATTTCGCTCCAGCGATGTTCGCCCAAGCAGCTGAAATATACCGAAATGAGTTTAAGCCTTCAGAGTTTCTAAATAAACCTTATTTTATTGCTTGCGCAAATATTATCGCTGCCGCGTCAACGGAAGAAGCTGAATTCTTGGCGTCAAGCTTATTTAATATGTTCGCAGGAATCATTACCAATCACCGTCGCCCATTAAGTCCCCCAACACAAAAAGTGATCTATGACGGCATACCAGAAATTGAAAAAGCAGTTTACAGCATGACCTCATGTACTTTTGCCGGTGACAAAGCGCGACTTACCCGTGAGTTGTCAGAGTTTATCAACCGTTATCAGATTGACGAAATAATGACCACGAACTATATTTTCGATGGTCAGAAAAGACTAGAATCGTTTAAGATAATAAAAGAGGCGTTACTCGACTAAAAGCGAAATAACGACAGCTTCAATTAGGGAGTATTGAGAAAAAAGGTTAAGCATAGTTGGAGAATGATCGAATTTCCCGCTATGCACTTTAGCTTTTAAGCGGTTTGCGATTCAACAAAGCATGTTGCGATGCAGTAAAAAGATGACGAAAAACGATATTAATTTCGTTCTTCCGCTGAGCACCGGCAATACCTGTATAGGGAAATAACTTAATGACTAACGTTTTTATGTCGCTAACAATTTTTTCCGTAACAGTGGATATTTGTACTAAAACCTCATCCGGCGGAACTCCCTTTCCCCAACTGTCGTTCATCAATGTATATAAACGATCAGAATACTTTTGAATCAGTATCCGATATTCGTCAACCTGAGTAAATAGTGCTTTCCCTAAAGTACCATCCCAACCTGGAACATTCGATTTAACAAATAGCTGCTTTTCAAACAAGTCTAGAAAACGTCTGGCCATTCCCATATAATTAACAGCTAGCGTACATTCAGCAAAAGTCAAAAATGGATAATCAAACAAGGGTTCATCCACTTTACGTTGATGATACTCCAAGTCAAAACTCTGATTGTTAGCGACTTTCAAATTAATGGTCGAAAAACTATGACTGGCAGTACACTCAAGACCAAATGTATCCCAATCATCATGTACCAATACATCATCCTTGTGAACAAAAAACGAATGCATTAATGGTTGCCCTTGTTCATCGAGAATTTGCTTTCCATTTTCAATGATGACAGCATTCAACGTAAAATGCGTTAAATGGGGAGCCCCCGTCCCATATTTCCAACTACCATTTAAAATATAGCCGTCATCCATCCGTTCGGCAGTACCTGTAGCCATCCCACTACCACCCCAACATACGTTCCGTTGTGTAAAGATTGAGTGCGCAAGTTTGGGTTCAATAAAACCTGCAAACATATTTGCACCCGAACATAAAGTGATCGTCCAACCGATACCTCCATCGAGATAAGCTAGTTCTTCCAATAGGCGACAACCATGTGAAAGTTCGTAGCCAAGTCCTCCATATTGTTGTGGTACCCAAAGGTTGAACCAGTTCTGGCTATATATTATCTCTAATAATTCAACAGGAAGTTGCTTTGCATTAATTGCACCAGCAATTTGTTCTCGAATTAATTCTTGTAGTTCTAAGGTTAACATAATGATTAGTTAATTACAACAGATGATTTGATGGATTTCCATTTTAGGTATCCAAAAATTGCGACGACAAACAAAACAATAGTGAGACAGGCGAACAAATACAAATTTTTGTGAAATAATAAAGGAATCGCAATAATATTGCTGATATTCAACAAGACCCAGTTTTCGATTTTCCGCTTTGCTAATAACCACATGCCGGCCCAGGCAGTACTTGAGACAATAGAATCAAGCAACGGAACATCAGAATTTGTGAATTTAACCAATGACCAATATAACAAGAGATACCCTACAACAACGATGAAAAGAACAATTCCCCACTCGGTTCGGGTACAACTTGTGATCGGAACTTCCTTTTTATTCTTGAATTTCCAGTACCATATACCGTAAACACTCATCACTAAATAATATAGATTAAGTAAAATTTCAGCGTATAGCCGCGCTCCAAAATAAACTGAAATTGTTAGTAGAATGGATATTATTCCGAAGTAATAATTGGATAGTTTGTTTGCCTTAGACAGAAATACCTGAACAACGCCAAAACCCACTGCCGCTAATTCCAGCCATGATGTCTGGTGAAATCCTTCTAAAACATTTTCAAAAAATTCAGAAATTTGCATAAAGTGTGTATTTAATTTATAACACACACTTATGGAGATCGTTAAGAATACAAAGAAAACTTTCCTACGCCAGCATTACCTGGATCAGGTTCCTCCTATCACTCGATAAGATTGGGTATATTCTCAGCCTTAGACTCTCAAGAAAACATCCTGATGAGTAAGCACCCCATAAGTATGGATTGGAACTAGGCCAATTTTAAAGCTTGGTGTGAGCGTTCGCGAACCTCATTACATAACGTTTCATCGTCATTTAAATTTTTACCCCAAGTCGGAATCATTTCTCGTAATTTCAATCGATATTCCTCTGATTTTGCGCGGTCAGGAAAACACTTCTTTAATAAATTAATCATAATTGCTACAGATGTAGAAGCTCCTGGAGATGCTCCTAATAACGCAGCAATACTTCCATCGGCGCTTGATACAACCTCTGTCCCGAATTCAAGGATCCCCCCATGCTTAGGATCTTTTTTAATAACCTGAACTCTTTGCCCGGCCGCTTCAATCTCCCAATCTTCTAATTTTGCCGTTGGCATAAACTGTTTCAGCGAATCCAATTTATCGGAAGGACTCTTCATCACCTCGGTGATAAGATATTTGGTTAAATCGAGATTATCTAATCCCGCCGAGATTAACGGCCTTATATTCGACAATTTAATTGAAGCTGGTAGATCGAAATATGATCCTTTCTTCAGAAACTTAGTCGAAAATCCCGCATAAGGACCGAATAATAGCGATTGCTTGCCATCAATATAGCGGGTATCTAAATGGGGAACAGACATTGGCGGAGCGCCAACAGATGCCTTGCCGTATACCTTAGCATTATGTTTCTTTATGATCTCTTCATTTTTACAACGGAGCCACTGTCCACCTACCGGAAAGCCACCGTAACCTTTCGCCTCAGGGATACCTGATTTTTCTAATAATAGTAAAGAGTGTCCGCCTGCACCGATAAACACAAATTTAGCTTTGATCTCTCTTTTCTCTCCTGTTTTAACATCCTTAACCTCTACCTCCCATAAACCGTCACTTTCTCGTTCGATATCACGAACTTCCTGATTTAAGGATAACTTTATATTATTCTTTGTTTGTAGGTGTTTAATCAAATCTCGTGTAAGGGTGCCAAAATTGACATCAGTGCCTATATCCATTCGGGTTGCGGCAACAACCTCGTCTTCAGGTCGATTATCCATCATTAGAGGAAGCCAATCTTTCAAAACCTCCCTATCCTCGGTAAATACCATGTCTTTAAATAAATTCTCCTTCACCATTGTCTGATGACGAGTTCTTAAAAACGCCACGTCCTTTTCACCGAATACAGCACTCATATGTGGGACACGACGGATAAATTCTTTAGGTTGTTTTAGAATTTCCTTTTCGACTAAATAGGTCCAAAACTGCTTTGAAATTTCAAATTGTTCAGCAATATTAATTGCTTTGGTAATATTAACACTTCCATCAGCTTGCTCCGGCGTGTAGTTAAGCTCACACAGCGCGGAGTGACCTGTCCCAGCGTTATTCCACGCGTCTGAACTCTCGGCTGCCACTACATCCAAGCGTTCGACGATCTCTATATTAATCTCAGGATTTAGTTCATTGATTAAAGTACCCAATGTTGCACTCATAATTCCCGCACCGATCAAGACAACATCGACTTCAGATTTTTTAGTTTTTTTACCCATGATATTTTGATTGGTACAAAATTAACATTCGAAACGGTTTTAATCGAATGAAATTGTCAATTTTCTTTCATTTAAGGTATGATTTTATCAATTTATTTTTATGTTGACAGAAGCAGATGCATCGTTGGCAAGTTTCGATAAACGGTTTATTGCCAATAAATAAAATTTAATATTGTGTTTTTAGGTGAATTATTAACATTTTTGTGGGAATTATTTGGAAAAAGGAAAACCCATAAAAATAATGAAATTATTAGCAGGTAAGACAGCTCTAGTTACTGGAGCATCGAAGGGAATTGGGCGTAAAATTGCTGAGGTTTTTGCACAGCAAGGAGCGAACGTTGCATTCACCTATCTATCGTCCGTAGAAAAAGGACAAGAACTAGAACAAGAATTACAAGTTTTTGGCACACAAATTAAAGGATATCGTTCCGATGCTTCAAAGTTTATTGAAGCTGAAAAGCTTATAGATGATATTGTTACCGAGTTCGGAACTATCGATATTGTAGTTAACAATGCTGGTATTACTAAAGACGGCCTTTTAATGCGTATGACGGAAGAAAATTGGGATGACGTGTTAAACATTAACCTAAAATCAGTTTTTAACGTTACAAAAGCTGCATCAAAAGTTATGATGAAAAATCGTAAAGGGTCATTTATTAATATGAGTTCAGTTGTCGGAATTCAAGGCAATTCGGGGCAAACAAATTATGCTGCTTCTAAAGCAGGTATTATCGGTTTTTCGAAATCTGTAGCCAGAGAACTCGGCTCTCGTAACATTCGAACTAATGTTGTTGCACCTGGTTTTATTCGTACAGAAATGACTGATGTTCTAGATCCAAAAGTCGTGGCAGGCTGGGAAGCCAACATTCCATTAAAACGTGCGGGTGAACCTGAAGATATCGCCAACGCTTGTGTATTTTTAGCATCTGATTTATCTTCATATATAAACGGTCAGGTTCTTCCGGTAGACGGCGGAATGCTATAGCATTTTATCGGCCAAAATAACTCCAAGCAATTCATTATTCAGATTTTTCATAAACAGATGATTTAGGTTTTTCCTCGGTCATCTGTTCTTCTCACCGATAACGCATCCAGGAATTCTCTATATATTTTGCCAACCATGCAACAGCAAGTGTTCTCGATAAAAAGCCAATCTGATTTTGAAAAAACATGTATAGATGTGTTTCATCATCAATACAACCGTAATGCAGTCTACCGACAATTCGTAGACTATTTGGGAACGGACATAGAATCAATTCACAAAATTCAAAACATCCCATTTCTTCCGATTGAACTTTTTAAAACTCAAAAAGTTTATAGCTCTGTTAAAAAACCAGAAATCACTTTTAGCAGTTCGGGGACCACGGGAACACAAACAAGTAAGCATCACGTTGCAGACCTAACATGGTATGAAAAAAGTTTCCGCAAATGCTTTGCGACATTCTATGGTGATATTAAACAAGTCGCTATTTTAGCTTTGCTTCCATCCTATTTAGAAAGATCTGGATCATCTTTAATCTACATGGTAGACGACTTAATTAGAAAAAGTAACCATAAGGAATCTGGTTATTTCCTTTATAACCACAAAGAGCTATACCAAACTCTCTTAAATCTACAAAAAAAGGGTACAAAAACCTTGTTAATTGGGGTGACTTATGCGTTACTAGATCTGTGTGAACACTATAATATTAACTATCCGGACCTAATTGTCATGGAGACTGGTGGGATGAAAGGAAGAAGAAGAGAGATGGTTCGTTCGGAGTTGCATGAGATCTTATGCGATGGATTTGGCGTAGCACAAATCCATTCCGAATATGGAATGACAGAATTGCTTTCACAAGGTTACTCATATGGGAAAGGAATTTTCAACACACCGAACTGGATGAAGATATTAATTCGAGACACAAACGACCCCTTTACTTATCTCGAAAAAGGAAAAACTGGTGCTATAAACGTAATTGACCTCGCAAATTTCAATTCATGTGCCTTTATAGCGACCCAGGATTTGGGGAAAAAACATGAACAAGGTAGTTTTGAAATTTTGGGCCGTTTTGATAATAGCGATATCCGAGGATGCAATCTCCTTGTGCAATAAACTTATTGAAGATTAGGATCACCGAATGTGTTTCCGGAATTTATATCCCCTGTTTCGTAACCTTTTTTAAACCAAGTAGCTCGCTGCTCAGATGTACCGTGGCTAAAAGTTTCAGGATTCGATTGCCCGTATGCTTGTTCCTGCAAATGATCATCGCCAACGGCTGCTGCAGCCCTCATGCCATCCATAATGTCCTCGTACGTAAGTTCAATGTCGCTGGTTTTATTTACATGGTGTGCCCAGACGCCAGCATAAAAGTCTGCCTGTAGCTCCGTCATCACCGAAATCTTATTGTATTCAATTTCACTCATCTTAGCGCGCATTGCGTTAGTTTTTTCAAGGACGCCTACGATATTTTGGATATGGTGACCGACCTCATGCGCTATCACATAAGCTAATGCGAACTCGCCCTTAGCTCCATATTTTTGTGTAAGCTCCTTGTTGAAGCTCAAATCGAGATAAATGGTTTGATCGCCTGGACAATAGAAAGGTCCAAAACTAGAATGACCGGTACCGCATCCACCAGTTTCTTCAGTTCCCGTATAAACCGTTAGCTTAGTTACAGGATACTGTTGCCCTTGTGATTTAAAAATTGACCCCCACACATCCTCAGTACTTGCTAATACAACGTCCGCAAATTCAAGAAGTTTATCCTCTTCAGGTGTCGATTCGTAATCTGCTGTCGGGGAAGTCGTTGCACCAGTTTGACCTTGCTGCATTTGATTTAATAGCTCTCCAGGGTCCCCGCCCATCAACAAACCGACTATTATAACAATTACACCGCCTATTCCACCCAGAGTTAACTTCTGACCGCCACTCATTCCGCGTCTGTCTTGAACATTTCCGCTTCTACGTCCGCCTTGCCATTTCATAATTTAAAATTTTTGTTATTCAATAATACTAATTTTTAACAGGAAATTGTTCAAAACTCAACAATTCTTTGATAAAAATAATTCGTATTTTCGCCTAAAAGTAAAACATATGTCTATGGAGCAACAATTAATTAAGCGTAGCGATAATTCCTGTGAACTCTGCACCGCTACCGGGAGTCTGTCTGTCTACACAGTACCACCAGCGGATATACAGAACATT
>NZ_JABMCQ010000121.1 GCF_013179575.1 Sphingobacterium shayense
AGCTACCTTGGTATTCCACTGCACCGAGGCTATGTTCCCGTTGTATGCCCGCGTATTACCGCCATAGGTAAAAGTCATCCCGAAACGTTTCTTAGCTGAAACAGCCGCCGGATTATTGATTGAGGTGGTCCAGCCTCGTTCATTGTATGCATAGGAAATCTGCTGCACTGCAGCTGTACCGATGCCGTGCAGGTCTTTCTGCTTCAGCTGACCGATCTCGTTATAGACAAGGCTGCTCTGCAGGATCTCCGCCTGCGTATTCACTTTCTTTTTGGTCTGCAATATACGTCCCACATGATCATAGGTATTGGTCGTCAGAATCGTGGTCACCGCGCCGCTTGCACTTGCTTTATGCTGCCGTTTACTGGTCAAAAGTTCACCCGGAAAGTTATAGGTATTGGTTACATAGTCCGTCCCGCCGAGCTGGTTCTGCGAAGCAGATTGGATCAGACGGCCCCGGTCATCGTAATAGTTGATCGTCAGCAGTTCAGCCGTCCCGTCCACAGTCGTGACACGCATCCCCGTGAGCAGCGTTTGAGTCTTCTGACTTTTCGTGACACCTACAGCCTGCAGGGCAGCTGTAGTCGCGCCGTTAAAAGTGTAATCATCGTAATAGTTGATCACGTGTGGAATAACCGTCTCCCCGATAGGAAAAGCACGGTCGATATAGTTTAACGTTCCCGGACGCTCTTCCCACAGATGTTGTACATTGTTCACCTTCGGATGGCTGTCCACGGCGCTCTGCGCAGCAGCCTGTGTGTTCAATCCGGTATTCGTATAAAGCCCGGTATGGGCAACGCGTCCGAAAGCATCGTACTTCGTATACGTCCAGCTGCCGGTAGCCCGTTGCAGCGCATCCTGCCGTAATACTTCCTGATCATTGGCATTATAGGCCATCCATTCCCAGCCTTTGCCAGGGATCTTCTTTTCGATCAGCCGTCGCCGATTATCATAATGATAGCCATAAATATATCTGCTGAAGTTAACATCATTCAATTCGGCAAATGAATTCGCCGAAACGATCGGAGGAATCACATAACAAAGATCACCGAAATCATCGTAAACATAATACGTGTTGAGCGCTTTGGTATTGCTCTCCCAGTTCCGCTTTAACACCACACGGTCCTCAAAGTCTTTATACTCTTCAATTGTACCGCCTTTACCGTTCGCCAATATCCAGTTTTCATCTTTAGAAATGGTCTTATAGAGTTTCCCAGCTCCATAATTGGATGTACTGCTGGCTCCTGAAGCCTTGCTGCTGGCGTAAGTTACCTTCCACAGTTTAACCGCCTCGGCTCCCGTCGCCACATTGGTACCATACTCGGTTTCCACGGTGCGGCCGGTCGTCGCCGCCAGGTCACGGTTGGCGAGAGGTTGCCAGGCTGCCCCCGGCGATCCCTGCTGCGATACCCGATTCAACGGGCTGTTCTCAAATACGGTCACCGCATAAGGTTGGTCTGTTTTCTTCACGTGTGTATCCCAACCGCTATCTGCCTTGTAAAACTTCGATTGATTAATTTTAGCAGCGGTCTTAAAGCTACCGTTAGAAGAACTCTGTTCAGCATAGGGAAGGTATTTAATCGCCTCCCGTCCGAAACCGTCATACTCAGCATGCGTTACGATATCTTTGTAGCTCGGGCTGGCCATCACCTCGATCCGTTGTATAGGACGCCCCAGCCCGTCGAAGTACTGTACCGTCTGATTTTCATGATCTACTTTCCGTAAACTGTTCAGATTAGCAGGTATAACCGGTGTTCGGAACGTACGGGTCAAAATATAATTCTGTGTGCTCGTCGGCGAATTTGTCAAATTCGGAAGCCCGCCAACAGCGAGCAGCACTGTCTTTCCAATAGGAATATGGAAACCGTCCTTTAAAACAATGCTGTCGATAGCATGAAACGATGGTTCGTCATTATAGCTATCTAGTACTAAAGACGAAGGCTGTGCGTATATAAAATTCGCGAATATTGTAAATGTTAGTAAACATAGTAAAACGCGTTGGATCTTTAAACAATTACATTTATTCATTAATCTAATATTCGGCTTGTAGGTAAATTTTATCGAATCGCTGAAAAATATCGTCATAAGTATATCTTCGTTTTATAACCGAACTATTTTCTTAAATAGTTGTACTCAATAGATTTTTTTAAAAACCTATCGTTATCCAATATTTGATATAACCGTTGAAAGTCATCGTATAGGTAAAATTCAGTTACTCCTTTCGTATCGGTAATGCTGGTCACCCCTTTCAAGGGCGCATATGTAAAGGTCGTTATCTGTACGCCCATAGGGTAGACCCTAACTTCATCGATCGCTGTTCCTTCGGACAATAACATGTTGTTTTGATAAGGCTTACGTACGTGGAATAATTTGCCATCCTGGAAATATTTATAGTCTATTATATATTTACTTACAGTTGGAATTATAAACGGGACTTTATAGTCTCCGACAAAGAATCTCTCCCCGACAGCATTCGGCGAGATCGTTCCACTACTACCTTCTTCAAATCCCTGATAAAAGAAATTTTTAGAGGATTCATTACTATACTCCGGATAAGAAAGTTCTAATTCAATGCTTTCGCTAGCATCTAAACCTTTATACGTGGTCGTCGTCGCAATAGTATATTCGCCAGCAGGAAGATCATTAAATACCAAGTTGATTTTCGAAGGATAACAAGGACTGGTTGGATTCTTATTAAAGCAAATGGTTCCGACCCTAGAAGCTCGACCAGAGATACTATATCTTAAAGTGATATTACTAGTACTCGATACAAAAGTCGGTAAACCAGTTATCTTCACTTCATCACCATCTCTGGAAACAGTAAAATTTCCTTTTGAGGTATACGAATCTAACACGTTCAATCTTAGATATTTGAAACCTTTCACCTCCTTATCAGTAGAATGTATTAAATTTTTAATTTGAACAGTTTTGAATTGATGATTGTACCCCCATTCATTGGCTATTATCGCTCCTGAAAGATGTCGCTCTTCTAAAGGCGTACCAAACGCACCGGTTTTCGATGTCTCGTATTCCAGCTCATACTTTGTATCTTTTATAAACCCGGCACTTGATAGCTCAACTTTATTAAAGTCACTTTCTGGCAGTCGTTGCTTCACTTCAAAGAGCTTTCCAAGGATAATGGTTTTACCACGTAATGTATAATCATAATATTTAGCATTTAATAGCATGTCACCACGAGTGCTCAACACTTCAATCGGATATTTTATCATGACAGAGTCCACCATTTTTTTAGGTATACTATTAATGTAACTGCTTGAATAATCAACAGGAAAGGAATAAGACGTAATAATCGAATCACCCGAACTCTGTGCCTTTGCATGTCTTGTCATCAAATTATATCGGTTATATTGATAGGTCTCTGCTATTTGGCTCTCAATCGTCGATCCATCTTCTTTATAACGTGTTTCCGTCTTTTTTATCCTATTTGGACTGAAGATGAAGATTTTATTTGCAGACATCCGTACGAACGAAAAAGCACCAATCCCGGGTAGTATTTCTCTATCGATTTTCTTTATGAAATCCGTATACCGTTGTGGATCTTTATTGTATTCGTACGAGATGTTAACTTGTTTCTTTTCATCCTTGTACCATATTTCGTTCAACAATAAACCGCGTTCAGTTTCCCGCGAGGTGAATCGGTCATTTAAAGTGATACTGTCAAAATTTGTATAGAAATTTGAAGGCTGGATATCAGGGAAATTATCATGATTACTGTATTGGTAAACTTTTTTCATTCGCTGAGTCCCTTCTTTGATCTCTTCAACTCGGCTGTAGGTTACATTATTACCAGAAGTCGTTCCAAGCATATTAATATAATTTTCAGACAGAGTGAGAAACCTCTGCTCGTAATTATCGCTGGCGAAGAAATAGGCCAGGCCTGACCAATCCGACACCGCGTATTTAACATACATCCTTCCTTCCGCCCTATATTCTGGAATTCCAGAAAGTATACCCGATGCTTGTCCATTTTCCAGTTTATATTGATATAATGTTTTGATCGTATCCTTCCCTGAAATGTCCATAATTTGATTTATTCGAACCCCTCCAGTTTTCCCGATTAATGATTTGACTTCGAATTTGGGAAACTGCGTTGCTACCTTCGAATAATCGTGTAGTCCGTAGAGAAATTTAGTTTCGCCGCCAGTCGGGTAGATTATTTTTTCTAAGATTTCAGCTTGGGCGAGTGATTCATTGGAGCTACGGAAGCTATATAATAACTCGAAATTTGCCCCTCTATAGTTCTTGCCGTTATAGTAACCCCAATTGTCTGTTAACGTTGAATTGTAAGCCGGTAGCTTTCGGGAATTATATGCAAACGAATAAATCTCTGTCTTCTTCCTGTTAGCTCCGCGGATTTCGACTGACTCAACTTTTAGCCTCTCTGTTACCGTATCTTTATAGGCAAAGTAAATACCTTTTAAAATTTTATTTTTGTCATCATTCAACACAATCGAATCTAGCTTTAAAAAAGGATTACCGGTTTGATGAATATCTAGGTTGAATCGTTTCATTATCCCACTATTTACCAATCTCGTTTGAAATAAGCTAGCATACGATAAATTAACCTTGGGAAGATCACTCGTCTTGGACGTATAAAAATTAAGAGTCCCTTGGTTGCTAAGTTCAATTTTCTCTAAATAGACCGGATGTTGAAAAGTAAAAGACTGTCCATCCACATCGTCACATCCTAGACATGTCCCCACCGATTCTCCCGCTTTATACACATAATACTTCGAAATGACGTCATTAAGTATCACCGGACTCACCTCCCGCTTGTAATGAAAGCTCGTACGTTCTCCTGTCGGGAGAACGACCTCCCGTAATAACCAGGAGCCCGGCAGAGTTTTTAAATAAGGAATACTATTTGACGCGGTTTTTCCGCTGGCTAGGCTTGTGCTAAACTCTATAGCGTTATAATCCCCTCCGAATATCAATTTCGTACCGTCCAACTTCATAATGATGAACTCGTAAAAGAGTGTATTTAGGTTCTCTGTTGTTAAAGCAATTTCATTGTGAGCACCATGATATCCAAGGACAACATTCTGGTTACCGTGCAACAACCTTGGGGCTTTTACAATAAATTTCTCTCCACCATTGTCCTTAACTTTGAAACCGAATTGTCCATTTTTATCTTTATACATATAAAAACTAGCACTAATCCCAAAACAATTGATAACAAACTCATCGGGAGCTGCGTCTAAATAGCCTTTATAATCTGCACTGTGCGTACCAAAATATTGTGAAAATCCGCTAAGCCGGTTCCAATCTGCATTGTCCAGATAGTTGGAAGTATGGAAATACCCAAAATATTGTCCAGGCCACGAGATACCGGTGCTTTTATATAGATCAGCTTGATTAGATTCGTCAGGAATACCGTTAACGATTCTTGAAATTACTCCTCCCACATTAAGGTTCCAGCCCAATCCTACCCAAGTGGGTAGTTGGTTTACTTTGACTCCAGAACCATGGTAGGAAAGTGAAATGGCAGTACTTCCGCTCTTATCCATAGGAGGAAGTATCGGTACAGAAACATTCGCGAGTCCGTTAAAATAATTTACGGGAATTCTTCCGTAACGGACAAACTCCGTTGCTGACGGACTTAAAGAATTTATTTGCGCTCCAGAATGTCGGTACCCGATAAGAAGAATAAAAATAACTAAAAGATTTTTTTTTAAGAACATGTTTTTAATTTTTTCACAATGTTGTCCAAAACCTTAAACTACAACACAAGACCAAAAAACTTTATGTAGTTTCTATCGACGTTGGTAAACTATAAGGAAAGCTTCTTGAGTGGCCAAAAATGCTTTATGAGATTAATTTATTGTACAGTTAATAATTCAATTTGCTCGCAAATATAATGGCTTCATTAAATATTTATAGCGTTTTCATCGAATTAATAATTAACTATTTAATCGACAGCTGATTATTTTTTAATAAAATCAATAAAGGTTAATTACCTGTGTTATGTTGTATGATGTGAATCCTAAAGAGATTCTACTTAAAGTTCTTTTACGACTGAGCGGCTTTTCAAGCCTATGATATTTATCGTGATAAACGCACCTTTCCAATTTTACATTATTCTCCTTATCTTTATGCCGTACTAATTATTACATGAAAAAACTAGCAGCCTGTTTTCTGGTTGGCTTGGGATTCTTTTCCTGTGCCGACTTTATTGAATATCCTTTGGAAAAGGAATACGTAGACCTTCGAGCACCGGGGGATGGTCTAGAAACCAGAGACAGTGTGCTTACATTCTGGTGGGATTCTCATCAGGACGCAAAATATTACCGCATACAGATTGTACGCCCATCATTTGAGGCAATTAAAACAATGGTTACCGACTCTGTCATTCTAACGAATCAACTGGAGCTTGAACTGGATAGCGGCGCCTACGCGTGGCGTGTACGGCCGGAAAATGATGGTAGTGTAGGATTATTTAAGGAAGTGCGAAGTCTGAGGATTCGTAAATAAACAGCCATGAAAAATAATAAAGCCATGACCTATGTGCTCTTATCCCTCGTCGTTGGAATCTGGGGCTACGTCATATATCGTGTGCTAGTGAGAGTCGGTGATACCGATGTTCAACCGATAAGGACTACTATAAAAAGCAAAGTGGATGAAAATCTTGCCTATTATCGCGGAAAGGAATCCTTAGCCTACGACACATTATATCATTCACCATTTTTAATGGCCGCGAGTATGCAGGCTACTGATGGCGAAGCCACTCCGATGGTTGATGAGCAGCCACCTATAGAACAGTACGATCCGATCGTTTTTGCGCCGGCAATGGATATACTGTACCTTGGATATATCGAAAATGAAAACCATAAGAATCGTGTAGCAATCGTACAAATCAACGGCAAACAACATTATCTGCGTCCGAAACAACAAATAGAAGGTATTACGCTCCAATCTATTGGCGCAAGCGAGATTAAGGTCAAGACGGATTACCAAACACTTACGATAGCCAAACAATGAAAAAAAATCTTATAACACTTGCTACCATGTGGGGATGTATCATTTCTCTATCGGCTCAGGAATTGGTACATCCAGAGCTCGAACTTCTCCGGAATATTCAAAACCGTATTACGATCAATCATGATTCCGGCATGAAGGAAGTGTTTACCGTCACTGAGAAAAGCACAAAGACGAAATCACAAAAAATTTATAGTTGGTATCAATCACAAAAAGTACAGCACACGCAAGGCGGATATTCCGGCAAATTACTGGACGGCAAATATACATCCTATTATTCCAATAAGCATCTAGCGAAGCAAGGGTCATATAAAAATGGCCTAGCGAATGGGACGTGGAAGTTCTGGCGCGAGGATAACATGCTGCAAAAAGAGGAACAATGGAAACAAGGACGTCAAAATGGTACTACGTCTCACTATAATGAGCGCGGACAACTATTACAGCAAGGTGTTACCAAAGACGGTAAATGGGAAGGAAAAATTTGGACCTATCAACCGGCAGACAGTAGTTACGCGTGGACTTATTTCCACGACGGAAAAAGTATTAGCCAAAACGAGTTTATAGATAGCAGCTTGTTTCGTCGAACCGGAAGATTCTTTAAAGGATTATGGAATCGCATCTTTCGACAAGATGGCAACTCCGAACAGCTTGACCCGGAAGCTTCCTAAGTGATGGTCAAAGCCTCCGCTCTTCATTTAGCTTTGGTCATTGCCCTGGTGGTGACCATACTACTGGGTAGCTTGATTTACATGCACTATTTCTACCGTGATCAACAGCAAAAAATAGATCGTTGGGATGTACTCGAGCAAGAAATTCAGGCCGGTATGTCGTTGGCACTCTCTAATTACTTTCGTTATACAAACGGTGACAGCATGCTGCTCTCCCCAGTAACGATGCAGGACAGCCTCCTAGCCAGCAAACAAAGTTGGGGACTACTCGATGTGGCCAGTATACGCAGCTGGCGCAACGGTGACAGTTTAAAACGGGCTTTTTTTCTTGGTGTACAGCCAGAAGACAGTACTGTATTGTACATCGTTGATGAAGATCGCCCCATCTCTATCAGTGGAAAAACCGTTATCCAGGGAGACGCCTTCCTTCCAAAATCGGGAATACGTCCCGCGTTTGTAGATGGAGAATATTATGATGGTATCGAAAAAATGGTCGACGGTAGGATTCGCGAAAGCACCAATAACCTGCCTAGTTATCAGCAGCACCGCATAGAGGCGGTTAAAGCCATTTTTAAAAGAATAACAACCGAAAGACAATTACCCGGTGTGCCGGCAGATCGTACCCTGCACCGGTCGTTCTTTGAACCCTCCGCTTATTACCATGTGACCGAACCGGGTGCTCTGTTTCAAGACTCGATAACAGGTAATGTGGTTATTATTGCCGATTCAAGTGTGACTGTGTCCGCTCTTACCTTTTGGAAAGATGCACTGCTCATCGCTCCACATATCAAACTCGAAGACAACTTTTCGGGACAAGGCCAATTTTTTGCTCTGGATTCATTAACAGTCGGAAAGGACGTTACCTTGGCCTATCCATCCGTGCTCGCTGTATTGGCTTCTGATAGCACCCGGTCAGCGCTACAATTAAGTATTAGTAAAAACAGTTCCGTGAAAGGGATCGTCCTTCTTCACCGGACAAAAGTGGGCGACCAATTGGATATCCTTAATATTGAAGATAACGTCACCGTACAAGGAGATATTATTAGTTTCGGTCTACTCAAATATACAGCACCGCTGACAGTACACGGCAGTGTTTTCGCCCGCCGGTTAATTACTCAACGCCCCAGTTCTTTATATGAAAACTATCTTATCAACCTAACTTTTGAGCGAAAGAGCCTTCATCCCTATTTTATACGGCCGCATTTCTGGGCAACGGAGAAAAAAATTAAACAAGCTGTCGTACAATGGGTAAATTAAATATTCTATATAATCAGAAAACCACCGCCTCCACGCTAGTGGAAGTTCTGGTCGCGCTCGTTATTTTGCTGAGCGTATTCGCGGTAGGTATGCTAATTTTTGCACGTCTAAATCAGGCTTCGAGCAGTCAAACTCGGCAAACGGTCCATTTACAACTTCGAGAAATCGCTAGTCGATACGTTAACGAAGAGTGGGATACAGAGCAAACTTTTCAATACGAACATATTCTATACTCTCTGGAAGAGGAACAATTATCAGATTATGCAGACAGAATCCGGGTCAAAATTTATGCATTTGACACCCAACTGCAAAAGCCTGTCGACAGTCTTATTCTCATACACCCCTTCAATGAAAAGTAAGCTACGATTTCACGCCTTTACACTCTTAGAGATTACTATTGCGCTTCTGATTGCCGCAATCTGTCTCGGTATTGCCTTTTATGTGCTGAGTACGTTTACGAAGATCGGTCTCGCGCAGCAGCAAGATAAACAGCAGGATTTCACGCTCCACCTGTTCTGGCATCGTATGCAAAAAGAAACCTTAGATGCCAAAAGTATTCGGTTTACAGATAATACACTTCGTTTGGAGCAGGATAGCCGGTGGACAACTTATGATTTTTTAGATTCGGCTGTCGTGCGGAGCCAACAGGACGTATCGACCGACACGCTCTATGGGATTGTCGGCACGCCGATAGCGGTATATATGCAAAAACTATCATCGGATCTTGTCGAAACGTTCCGCTTTGAGTTACAGACAGATCAAGGCTTATATCCGTTCGTACTTCATAAGCAATATAGTGCCGAAGAATTATTACATTTATCCCAGACGCAGCAATACTAAAAACCGATTATGCCGAAGATTGACATTTCTGCCTATAAAAAAAAGACGACTACACGCTCACGTCCCAACACGACGGGTCCAGCGAAAAAGGAACCGATGGACGTCATGGCTTTTCTTAATAAAGATATATCCTTCGGAAACGGACAGCTACCCGATAAGAAAAAAGAAGAATTTTATCTTGAATTCAGTACGCTCCTACTTTCTGGCATAGATATTCGGACCGCCTTTGATTTGATCTTGGTAGATCAGAAGAAAAACAGGGAAACAAAAGTTTTTACGGAAATTAAAGAGGACGTAGTCACAGGCGCTTCACTCTCTCACGCAATTCAGGAAAGCAATAAATTCAGCACCTATGAATTTCAAAGTGTACGTATCGGCGAAGAAACAGGAAAGCTAGGTGAAATATTAAAAGAGCTTGCTCTCTATTACAAAAGCAAAATAAGCCAACGGAGAAAAATTATTTCAGCGTTAACTTATCCGATCATCGTACTGTGTACCTCTCTCGGTGCTGTATTCTTCATGTTGAAATTTGTTGTACCGATGTTCGCAGACGTATTTACGCGGTTTGGTGGTGAGCTTCCATGGATCACGGCTTTTATTTTAAAGATTTCGAATTTTATAGACGGTACATTCGTTTGGGGCCTGCTGTCGATAGCTTTCATATTTATAGTTCTATATAACAGCAGGAAAAAGCTGTGGTATCGCAAATGGTCGTCTCGAATCATTCTGAAACTTCCTGTTGCCGGCGAGATTGTGCGAAAAATACACCTGGCGCGCTTTGCCAACACTATGCGCTTACTTGTTGGAACGAACACTCCCCTACTCCAAGCTATTCAACTGATCGAACAGATGACCGATTTCTATCCTATACAACAATCCTTGCGACAAACCGAACAATCCATTATGCTTGGAAAATCGTTACACCAAAGCCTGGAAGCATTTGATTTTTATCCAGCCAAGTTTATTCAGCTCGTCCGTGTTGGCGAGGAAGTAAACCGCCTGGAGTTTTTCTTCGAGAAAATTGCAAATCAACTGACGGAAGAAGTCGAATACCGTACATCCACCATCTCTACGGTGCTGGAGCCTTTGATTATCATATTCCTCGGCTTGGTTGTTGGTTTAATTCTAATTGCAATGTATTTACCGATGTTCCAAATGAGTAATAGTTTTTAAAAAATTCATTATTTCGACTTTCCTAGTTCGGAAAAACGGACTAGTCCAAGTAACTATCTCAGATGCGGTTAAATTTTCGAGCAAGATGATATCAAGTAGATACGAAACATAGATTATTGCGACTCTGCCAGCCTAAATTTATACTATCGCGATTTTTCTTAACAAGAATGGGCAAACCCGATGGAGAAATTTGATTTATGAATCCGGATCACATTATTCGACGACTACAAAACAAATTATAGTGCCACCGCTTGATTAGGATAATATAAAAGTGGTGGGTTCGCCCGAATAAACCACACGATCTATTAATTGGACAAAAAATATCCTTTTAATTTAATTTACCTGTCGTATTTCCTATTAAATTTATATTTAGCTATTATTGCAAAATAAAACCATTTTTTAACGAAATACGTTTCCAGAATTGTTCATATGAGACACCCCTCTACTATCGCTTCAATTACTTTTGTAATATGTAATATTTTGCTATGCAATGTTCTGCTAGCTCAGAATTTTATGACAAAATCTTTCCGTGTACGGTTTCCAAACCAGCAGGCAAATCAGGTGTGTTATATACAGATTCCCACAGGAATTAAAATATGGGGAAATATCCAAATCGAACTAACCGGAGGGTACAATTCGCAGCTAAACCGCGGCATGATGCGAAAACGCATTGATATCGTGTACAATGGTACCAGCGGTTCTTACCTTAATCAGAACAGTACGATATCTGAAGCTTCTGAGCCCCTTGCTTCGCAATGGAACATTGGCGAGTTCGATCCCGCGACGGGGCGCATTCCAATTTATCATTTGCGGAGTACTGCCAATGATATATCCGTCAAAGTCGATATTCATTCTGTCGACGTTACCGTGATCCCTCTATTGGCAGATGGGATCAGCGTCTCGGCTCCAGAAACAAGTGCAACACCAATGCCACCACGTCCCTACCGGTATATAAATGAAAACCGAATCGGCATAGGTACAACAAGTCCAGAGCATCGTCTAGATGTTGTAGGTACAATACGCGCACATGAGATCCTCGTTAACACGCAAAAAACGGCTGACTTTGTTTTTGAGGAAAACTATAAATTAACGAATTTAGACAGCTTAAAACAATTCCTACAAATTCATAAACATCTTCCAAATATCCCATCGGCAACGGAGATGAAAAAGGAAGGTGTAAACGTTGGGAATTTCCAGATTGATCTACTCCAAAAAATTGAGGAGCTGACACTCTATATAATTCAGGCAAACGAAACTATCCAAAAACAACAAACACAAATAGCTGAGCTGGAACGAAAAGTCGCTTATTAGAAGAGACTTTTAAATCTAGATCGATATACAGGGATATTCCCGATTGCATACTAAGCCAAAGTGCTCCGTGTTTACACACCAGATTTAGATTAACCGATATTACGGCATTTGAATGCTATCCGCTCCTCGCAAAAACTCGAAGCGAACACATCTTCAAAATTTATACAAATAAATTTGAAACTTTTTTTTAAAAAAAAGAAAAACACCAAATTTTATTCCGAAATTTATTTCGATAAACAATTATTAATAATAAAAGAAATTATGGACGTATTAATCTGAATTATGTAGTATATTCAGTCAAGCCTGATTAATTCTACGACCAAATCATAGATTCGATGTTTAAAAATTTCGGTGACTTCACTGACAAAGCATAATTATCGAATTAAGGGAGGCCACGGATCAATTTTAGCGGTTGAAAACCGCACTAGCGTTCTATTAGTAATATCGAAAAATATAGATAAATGAGGTGAAACCTGCGTTCAAATTCAGCGCTATCCTCTGCAAAAATGTGCTTCGGAAGGTTGAGACGATATTGGAGTAGACGAATTGAAATAACATTTAAGTAATACTTTTATTCCCTAACAGCATAGTTTATCTTTTAATAAAAAGCTTTTTTCGGTGCGCCGAGTATATATTTTAATTTTTTTTATGTTAAAACATTGGATTTTGATATCGTTGTGTTTTTTATACATGAC
>NZ_JABMCQ010000122.1 GCF_013179575.1 Sphingobacterium shayense
TTGGGGCGCGACTCCTGCCACCATCGATGCGTCTTTGAAAGTCGCCGATAAATACGATGTTCAAGTAGCTATACATACGGATACCTTGAATGAAGCAGGGTTCTTGGAGGATACTGTCGCTGCAATTGATGGGCGGGTTATCCATACGTTCCACACCGAAGGTGCTGGTGGAGGCCACGCTCCGGATATTATCAAGATCGCGATGTATCCAAATATCCTACCGGCATCAACCAATCCTACAAAACCATTTACCGTCAATACAGTAGATGAGCACCTTGATATGTTAATGGCAGTTCACCATTTGGACAAAAAAATCAAGGAAGATGTTGCTTTTGCCGACTCAAGAATTCGTCCGCAAACTATGGCTGCTGAGGATATTTTCCAAGATATGGGTGTATTTTCGATCATGAGCTCAGATAGCCAAGCAATGGGACGTGTTGGAGAAGTTATTTCAAGAACATTCCAAACTGCACACAAAATGAAAGTGCAGCGCGGTGCGTTGAACGAGGACAAAGGAAAAGGACACGATAACTACAGAGTAAAACGCTATATCGCCAAGTATACTATAAATCCGGCAAAGGCCCATGGAATCGATAGCTACATTGGTTCAATTGAAAAAGGCAAATATGCTGATTTGGTATTATGGAAAACGAGCATGTTTGGTGTAAAACCTGAATTGATCATTAAAGGAGGTATGATCCTTAGCTCCAAAATGGGCGATGCAAATGGTTCGATCCCCACACCACAACCGGTGTTATATAAACCGATGTTTGGGAGCTACGGTAAAGCGCTACCCAAGGTATGCTTAAACTTCGTTTCCCAGGTTTCTCTCGATAATGGGAACATGCAAAAATTAAATCTTTTGCGTACGAATTTACCTGTTAAGAACTGCCGTACGGTGATGAAAAAGGATATGGTTCACAACAGTGCAACACCAAATATTGTTGTAAACCCTGACACCTATGAAGTTACAGTAGATGGAGAATTGGCAACTTGTGAGCCGTTGAAAGTGGTTCCTATGGCGCAACGTTATTTCCTTTTTTAAATAAATGGTGGTCGCAAGAGCTATAAAAGGCAATATCTATGGTGCAGACTATGCTCAAAGGTCAAGGTGTATCGACTTCTTGGAATTGGAATGGTTTGACACGACAAAAAGAGTCATTCGGGAATACAGTGTTGGAGGTAGAGAGATTGGATTCAAGAACTTTAGCTCTGAAGGACTTCTTGAGGGGGATGTTCTGTATGCGGATGATGACGTTTGTATTGTTGTGAAGATATTGCCTTGCTCTTGTATTGTCTTTAAACCACGAAGCTTAAAAGAAATGGCGATCGTATGCTTTGAGATAGGCAATAAACATGTCCCCGTATTTATTAATTCGAACAATGAAATCATTACGGCACTTGAAAGCCCGTTATTCAATCAGCTCTCAAGAGCGGGCTTTGATCCGCAGGTTGAGAATCGGATAATCGAACGGACAGATGTATTAATGATCCACAATTACGCTAAGAAAAAGAACAAGATCGTACTAATTAAGGAGGAATGATATGAACCCACTTTTGACCCTTATGCAAATCAATGACTCGGTATTCCCTATTGGGGGATTCACGCATTCTTATGGGTTGGAGACTTACATCTCAAAAGGGATAGTCAAAGACAGTAAAACGGCAAAAGAATATGCAAAGTCAATGTTAGAATATAGTTTTTTCTACAATGACGCTGCATTTTTTCACAAAACTTGGGAAATCTGTGATTCCAAGGCTACAAAAAAGAAAGTCCAGGAGCTTGATTCACTAATCACCGCTTACAAGGCTCCTTATGAAATCAGAGATGCTAGTAAGAAGCTGGGAATTAGATTTCTGAAGCTTACTGAAAAATTACAGCCCGTTGCCAGATGTACGACGTACTTGAAAAGTATTCAGTCCAGCGAGATGCACGGTCATTATGCTGTGGCCTTTGCTATGTATGCCCATGCGCAGAAAATTGAATATAACGATGCCTTAAGTGCGTTCTATTATAATTCTTTAAATGGAATTGTCACCAATTGCGCCAAATTGGTGCCCATTAGTCAAATGGATGCCCAGCAGATCTTATTTAAGCTGCAGCCTTTGATTAATGTACTCGTGGAGCGCCAGCCATCTCTAGAGGAAGATCTTATTGGGAATTGTTGCGTCGCTCAGGATATCCGCTGTATGCAACACGAGAAACTATATACTAGAATCTACATTTCTTAAATATGTTAATATGTCAACAAGAAATTATGTAAAAATTGGAGTTGCAGGGCCTGTTGGTTCCGGTAAAACTGCATTAATCGAACGGTTAACCAGATCAATGTCTGGCGAATATAGTATTTGTGTCGTTACCAATGATATATATACTAAAGAAGATGCGATGTATCTTCAACAGAATTCTACACTACCTGCAGAACGCATAATGGGTGTAGAAACTGGTGGGTGCCCCCATACAGCCATCCGCGAGGATGCGTCTATGAATATTGAAGCCGTTGAGGATTTAGCAGAACGCTTCCCTGATGCGGAAATCATTTTCGTTGAAAGTGGAGGCGATAATCTGACAGCTACCTTCAGTCCCGATCTTGCGGACGTAACGATCTTTGTGCTTGATGTTGCTGAAGGAGAAAAAATGCCAAGAAAAGGAGGTCCAGGAATCACCAGGTCCGATTTGCTGTTGATTAATAAAATCGATTTGGCGCCCTACGTTAATGCAGACCTGGAGGTGATGCGCAAGGACACGTTAAAAATGCGCGGGGATCGGCCCTTTATTTTTACCAACATGATGACCTTAGATGGGCTGGAAGATGTAAAGAATTGGATTAGGAGATATGCTCTTTTAGAGAATTAATAATTGGAATTATGGATAGTGCTATAAAACTAAATGCGGAGCGCGAAGGGCATAAAACCGTCCTCAAGGAGAGTTACCATAGCGCGCCGTATAAGTTAACTTATTACGGATCGCCAACCTTCCATGAGCATTTGGAGATGATCATTATGAGCGCATCGCCGGGAGTCATGGAAGGCGATATCTTAACGATTGATGTCCATGCAAAACCGGGTGCGGAATTAAAGCTGTTTACGCAATCTTTTAATAAGGTTCACCCTATGAAAACTGGTGCAGAGCAGTTAACCGTCGTTCATGTAGATAAAGAGGCACTGTTTCAATATATCCCTCATCCCATTACGCCGTTTAAGGAATCCATATTCTTAGCCAAGAATGAGATCCACTTGGATAAAGAGGGTGTTTTGATCTGGGGCGATATCATTTGCTCGGGCAGGGTGCATATGAAAGAATCTTTTGTTTTCACGCAGTTACATTCTGTCACGCGGATTTTTCGAGAGGGGAAGTTGATTTTTATTGACAATCAATTTTTGAGTCCCGCAAAGCAACCTATTCAAAAGATGTTGTTTTTCGAGGGATATACGCACCAGGCAACTTTGTTATTCTCCAGCTCTTTTGCAAAGGAGTTAAAACTTGAGCTGGATGAAATAATGACGCAAGATTATATAGACATAACCTATGGTTTTACCCAAGCTGCTGATGATGTGGTAATCTTTCGAGCCTTGGGGAATAGGGGGGAGCTGCTATACGATCTCTTGCTTATGCTTGGTCAATTATGTTGGGAATATTCTCGACATAAGATTACAGAAAGCAGACAGATACAGACAACTGAACAAGAAGAGAAGGCTGTGTTAAAAGATGGAAAATCTCGCCAGCATAATTCCGCGAGCAGTAAGGTGAGATCCGTCAAACACGTTAAAAAGAAAGAAAAAATTGTTGAATAATGCACGAACTTTCGATTGTCAAGGATATTTTTCAAACCTTGGAACAGGCTTATCCTGAAACATATAAAGATATAATCAAGATTGAGATTCAAGCAGGACTATTGAGTAACATTCAACCCGTTCTCATTCAGAATGCTTTTGAAGCTTACATTGAGGAATTTCAAGAATATAAAAAACTTGAATTGGAAGTCACAATACTTCCAATTATTGCGCACTGTGCTGTCTGTAATAATACTTTTGAAGTAAAATACCATCGTTTCGTTTGTGAATGCGGTGTCTCCTCTGATAACATAATACAGGGCGAAGAATTAAAAATTAGTAAAGTAACATTTAATAAGAAAGATCATGAATAATCATACACCAAAAAGTAATCAAATGCCAGTTGGCTCCGTGCAATGTGAGAACACCTCGTTGAACCTTTTGAAGGCGAATGACTTTGTAGCCAAAGCTATTCGTGACCGTATTCCTAATATCTGTGTGATAAATATCTGTTCCTCGCCTGGTAGTGGAAAGACAACTTTGATGCAAGAAACGGGTAAACGTTTGGGTAAGGATCTAAACATTGCTGTACTTGTAGGGGATCCTGAAACAGAGCGTGATGCACTACGGATGAGAGAGGTAGGGATCAATGCCTTACAGATTGTGACGGGAGGGATGTGCCATATTGAAGCGCAGATGATCCTTCAAGCGTTGGATCATATTGACCTTGAAGGGGTTGATTTACTATTTATTGAGAATGTCGGTAATTTGGTCTGCCCGGCCGCATTTGATCTTGGTGAAGACTTTAGAGTTACTGTTTTGGCGGCAACTGAGGGTGATGATAAACCAAAGAAATATCCACGCATGTTTTTAACCAGCGAACTGATGATAGTTTCCAAAGCAGACCTGTTACCCTATGTGCCATTTTCGGTCGATGCAGCGGCAAAGGACGCATGGGAGGTGAACCCCAATTTAGATGTGATGTCAGTTAGTAGTTTGAACGGGGAGGGTATGGATCTCTGGTGTGCGTGGTTGAAGGAAAAAGTTGTTGAGAAAAAAGCTATCGCTCAAGTAGGATAATGATCTTAATTGAAGAGATACACCGTTCAGTAGCATCTAGAGATAATCTGCAAGATTTCTTGGAGTTAGAGTGGTATGAAGTAAATAAAACATTGATCAAAAGATATTCAAAGTTAGGCGAGAGCATCCATATCCAGCTAGCGGAAAAAGTAACTTATTATCAGGGGCAGATTATCTATCAAGATGATAACCGAACTGTTCGTGTGCTTATAAAACCATGTTTGAGCATTGTCCTTAAATCAGAAAATATAAGAACAGTTGGCAAATTTTGTTTTGACGTGGGAAATCGTCATCTGCCGATTTTCCAACTAACTGAAAATCAAATTGCAGTATCTTATGATGCACGGTTATATCAGGCATTACAGGGAAAATATAAAGATGAAGTTCGGTTAGAAGAGGTGGAATTATTGCCTGAGATGGCTTTAAAGGCGTTCGGCAATTTTATGTAATGGGAGAATGAAAATTTTAAAGATATTAGCAATAATGATAGCTATGCTGGCTTTTTTCGCTAGCTGTAATCCGGAATCTAAGGAAAGCAAAAGTGGAAATATTGTCGCCAAGGATAGCAGGGGAAAAACTATAGCATTGAACCAGGTCGCTCAGCGGGCCGTTGTTTTATTTGTCCCGATGGTTGATCAACTCTATATGCTCCAAGCGGGAAAACAAATCGTCGGGATTCCAGAACAACTATATCTGAACTCTTCAACCTATTCGGCGCTGTCTCAATTAGACGAAAGGATCGCAAAGAAAGCACTTGCTACACCGACATTTGGCGGTAGGTCAGCAAATTTGGAGTCAGTGGTAGGATTAAAACCCGATTTAGCAATTGTCTACGAAGTTGATATAGAAACTATTGCTCAGCTGGAGGAATTGGGTGTCCCGGTATTCACTGTTTCAAGTAAAGGCGAAGAAAGCATTTTCAATGAGTTGAAAGAAGTTTCCAGGCTTTTTGGAAAAGAAGAGAGGGCGGAAATATTAATTGATTATGTTCAAGAAGAGCTGCTAAAGATGCAACTAAAACCTACTGCAATAAAGAAGAAAGTATATTATGGTTGGTCAAATGGCAGAATTTTTTCAACTTCCGGACAGGGAAGTTTGATGGACCTTGCTATTAAATCTTCCGGAGCAGAGAATGCATGTCCTTTGGAGTTGGAAGCACCTAATATTGGGGCAGAATTGATCTACCAGTGGGATCCCGATTTGATTGTTTTATGGAACTCTGATCCTAATGATGTTTATAAATTAAAGGAACTAGCGGCTTTGCCTGCTGTTAGGAATAAGCAGGTATTCGAATTAACACCGACCTTTAATTTTGACCCCCACACGCTCAAGTTTTTACTTTTTGCCAAGCAACTGCATTATTGGGCATATCCCGAGCAAGGAAATGATCCAAATGCGGAGGTACAAAACTCTCTTGCCGTGCTTTATGGAAAACAAATAAAACAATAGGAGCGATGAAAGAACGAATTAAAGTTGTCCTGCTTTTTATTATTCCCTTGTTTGTTATTGTGCTATCTCTTGCCTGGGGAAGTACAGGTATGTTAAGTATATCGAAACTTTTTGGACACTTTACAGCGCTATTTCAAAAAGAGATTATGGGAAGGGACGTGGATTTAGAGGAGAACATGGCTACAATCTTGTGGCACGTGCGGTTACCCAGAATACTGTTGACATTTATGGTTGGGTCTGCATTGGCTGTTTCCGGGGCGGTGCTACAGGCGATTTTTAGAAACCCTATTGTCGATCCCTTTTCTTTGGGTATATCCTCGGGAGCTGCTTTTGGAGCTGCACTTTCTATGCTTGTATCCTTTTTTTCCATTACATTATCTGCATTTCTTTTTGGTGTGCTTGCTGTTGGGATCACCTATTTGGTTAGTTATTCGAAGGCTCGAGCCACTTTAATTACGATGGTGCTTTCTGGAATGATTATTTCGGGTGTGTTTACTGCTTTTTTAACCGTTCTTCAATATCTGAGCGATCCCTATAAATTGCAGGCGATTGTTCAATGGACGATGGGTAATCTTCATACGGCCTCCTGGGAAAAGGTTAACACCTCGGCCCTGCCTATTGTTGGAGGAATTTTGATAATTATCATTTACCGATGGAGATTAAACCTCTTGGCACTTGGAGACGAAGAATCGATGGCTGTAGGAGTGAATCCTAAAGGTATGAAATTGCTGATGGTCGGTTTAGCAACGATGATAACGGCAGCTTCGGTCGCTGCGGTTGGCATGATCAGTCTTTTCGGGCTTATTGTTCCACATGTGACACGTATCATTTTTGGGCCGAACAATCAAATAGGTGTTTTTGCAAACGTGAGCATAGGTGGAACATTTTTGTTGCTAATTGATGATTTATCGAGGACATTAATGCCATTTGAAATCCCTGTAGGGGTATTCACGATGTTGCTGGGTGCACCATTATTTATTTATCTCATGCGCAAGAATGCTGTAAATTGGAACTAATGGATAATTTCGTTGAAATAAAAAAGCTCTTCTTTTCCTTCCCTGGACAGTCGGTTTTAAAGGACGTTAATGTCAAATTTAGTTCTGGGGAATTAAGTATCATCCTAGGCAGGAATGGCTCTGGGAAATCTTCACTATTCAATATCCTTTCCGGACTTGAGCGAAAGTATCAAGGAGAAGTATTTTTCCATGGGGTTGAAAGAAGTGATATTAAACCACATAAAGATGCCAAGGTGCGGATAGGGTTTATGTCTCAGTTTCATCATAGTACTTTTCCTTTCGATGTTTTGGACGTTTTATTAACGGGCAGAGCGGCTTTTTCGAAGTTTGCACCCACATCTCACGATCGGAAGATGGCTGAACAAACATTAACCGCCTTTAGTTTACAGCATTTAAAGCATAAACCATACACCTCACTGTCTGGCGGAGAACGGCAATTGATCTTATTATGTAGGGTGTTATTGCAGGAACCTGATGTCCTACTGCTTGATGAACCGACGAACCACCTTGACCTGCATTATCAGGTTGCCGTATTGAACCATATTAAGCGTCTTGTAAAACAAGGGACAACGGTCATCTGTATTATGCACGACCCTAATCTAGCCTTACTATATGGAGATAGATTTTTTCTGATGAAAGAGGCGGGCTTAGACGAATTAACAGGAAACACGAATGAACAACGGGTTAAAGCTTTGGAGGATACCTACGAGGTTGATTTAGAAGCTATACCTCACCGTGCCGGCCATCTAATAATTCCCAAAATAGCAGCAAATGCAAGACAATAAGATATTCATCAGCCAAGTGCAAGCTGACCAGGTAGAAGAAATTAAAGATTTTGTTTTAAGGGTAAGAAAGATTCTATTTCCAATGCTTGATCAGACGATCGTTCCGAGGGACATTCTGAATTTTATGGAAACTTATAAGAGCAATCCGCTTGGTGGATTTTTACAGGCAAGGAACGCAAGTGGTCAAATTGTAGGCGTCATAGGGATGATGGAATATAACCACAGGTTTGGGTATTTAAATTATCCACAAGAGAAGATCGTTGAGGTAGCGAGACTTTATATTGAGCCAGACTACAGAAGGATAGCATTGGGTTCAAAAATGGTTAACGAGCTAAAGAAAATAGCCCTGAGAAAAGGAATTGAAGTTATGTATCTGCATACCCACCCATTTTTAAAAGGAGCATATGAATTCTGGTTGAAACAAGGCTACTTATTAGATCGAAAGTGTATCGAATCCACTTTCGTTACGCTACATATGAGCCTGAATCTTAGTAACGATGCAGATTAAAGCACGGTTAATACGTGGCTTGACTAGAACCGGCGGGCGGGCAAAGGTCTCCCTTGTATGTTTTCTCTATCTCTGTTTAAGTGTTAATGTACTGGGGCAAGCACTTCTACGGGGGCATGTCCTGAACTCTTTTGGAAAAAACCTTGAAGGCGTGACGGTGTACAACCATCTCCATAAAGTTGCTGTTAAAACGGACAGAAATGGTGCTTTTGAATTTTCGGAAAACTTATCACGGTCGAGCATGCTTACCTTATCTGCGATAGGTCTAAAAACGAAAGAAATTCTGCTGGATACCGCTGATCGTAGTTCAGATTCTGGTCTGCGTATTATTATGCAATCTAATTTGCATGAACTTGGTGAGATTACAGTTACCGGACGACGGAATAATTCGTATTTGACCAATAGCGTTGAAATGGGCGGAAAATTCACAGGAACCTTAAAGGATCTTCCGCAGTCCGTTTCTTTAGTCAGTAAAGAATTTATGGAAGATAAACAGGCCTTTCTGATAACCGATATGGCCCAAGATCTAGCGGGCGTAAATTTAGCATCCAGTTATGATGATTTTACGATCAGAGGTTTTAGGAGCGGGTACAACTCAGGCTTGCGTTTAGTGAATGGCATGCGCTCTGCCTATGGTTACGGCACGAGCTATTTTAGATCGCCCTTAACGGTGAATTTAGAAACCATTGAGGTCTTAAAAGGTCCCGGTGCTTCCTTGTTTGGTGATATTGTGCCGGGGGGGACTATAAATATGGTAACAAAGAAACCTCTGGAAACACATCAATTGGCGGCTAATTTTTCATTTGGTAGTTTTCAAACATTTCGCTCGACGGTTGATCTTGGCGGCCCGGTAGATTCAGCCAAAAGAATATTGTATAGGTTCAATGCGGGTTATGAGAACGCGAAAACCTTTCGTGATAATAACCATCGAAGAACTATTTTAATAGCCCCTTCATTCACGTTCAAACCCTTCCAGGGAACACAGTTGGATCTTGATTTTGTTTATGATAATTTTGATGGCTTTTTGGACCGGGGAATTGGTATTAGGCAAAATGATTTTTACGGGCTACCCAGAAGTTTTAATGTCAATCAATCGAGCGATTTTTTCAAGTCTAAATTCATGACACTTTCAGCGCGGTTATCTCAAAAAATAACGGATAACTTAAGTTTTCATGCGAGTTATATGAAGGCGGTTTACAGAGAAGATTTGAATGAGTTTAGAACATTAAATACATTTACTGACCCTCCGGTAAACTCCATTATGAATATGCGATTTATTGAGAAGAAAATGACAGATTATACGGATAATCTAGTTTCCTATTTGTCTTATTCTCAAAAAGGGGGTAGTATGCATCACCGCATGATTTTAGGGATGGATTATGCGACATACCGACCAGATAGCGGCAACCTTCAAAAGGAAGCTAGAACCCGAATATTGAATGGAGATACTGTTCGATTAACGGTCGACTTAGATAATCCAACAAGCGAGCTAATAAATCCATCGTCGTATGTTTGGCTTGCTCAGGTAAGTTTTCCTTTTTTGAATCCATACAAATCTCTGGGAATTTATTTTCAAGATCAAATCACTATTGGAGAAAAGTGGCATCTTATCGTCGGTTTACGGCACGAACGCTATAATTCAAGTAGCGCAGATCTTAAAAATACGTATAGTACTTCACAGAGCAGCTGGTTGCCTAGAGTAGGGATTACTTATAAGCTCAATAAGCAGATGAATTATTTTGCTAGCTACTCGCAGGGCTACATCCCTGTTGGTGCGGATTTTTTACACAATCACGGGAACTATGGTTCGGAGGTGCCTTTTAAGGCCGAAAATAGCTATCAAATAGAGTCGGGATTAAAAATGGGTTTCTTTAGCAATCAGCTGCAAACCGAGCTCTCGTTTTTCCATATTAACAGGCGAGATATGTTAATGAGTACGGGCGCGATGTCTGAGACAGGTTTTCCCATCTATAGACAATCTGGCGAGGTGTTCTCGCAAGGTATGGAGCTTGATTTTAGAGGGCAGATTACCAGAGAGTTGCAGCTAACGGGTAATTATAGCTTTAACCATACAAAAGTTAAATCTTCGTCAATGCAAGCGGAGTCTGGACAAATGCTTCCCAATGCGCCCAAGCATGTTGCTGGCCTTTGGGGGAAATATGTCATTCCTAACTACGCATTGAAAGGTCTGGGCTTTGGTTTAGGATTAAGCCATGTTTCCGAGCGAAGGATGGAAAATTTCGTCCGAGAAGATGCGAAAGGGAACCAAGAATGGGATCGTTGGCCTGCGTATACCGTAATCAATGCGGCCGTTTATTACCATATAAAAAAGGTTAGGTTATCGGTAAATGCGAATAATATATTTGATTCCTATTATTACTTGGGAGGGTTTGACTATACAAGAGGATTTGTCGGCAATCCAAGAAGCGTTATGTTTTCTATTGGCTACATATTAAGGTAGATTTGCCTGAAATTCAATGTTTTTACTATCTTTTTGCACTAAATAAGCAGTTTGAGTCCGACAATGGTTTAGTTTTTAAATCAGTTATCAGTTTACTGCAATCGGAGAGTTATATCGTTGATCGGGCAGATAAGGAAACGGGATTAATCAATGGATCAAAGCGTATTGAAAACAAGAATGCCACTATGCAACGTTTTCTAGTCGGTACATCTAAAGATGCGAATACTTCAAAAGTGATGTTTGTCGAAGCAATTAACAACGAGGTTTGCGAAGTGAAAATCACGCTCTATGAAGGAGCAGAGACCAGCTCGACTGGTTATTGGGGAGGGGTGAATAAACAAAATAAAGAGCAAATGATCTACGAACCTCGTGTATATCAAGAATGATTCCAGCGTCTTCAGGCTGAGCTGGAGCGTAGAAAAGCATTATTGAACTAATATTTTAAATTGAATTATTATGGGATTAAAAACAGGACCAAAGCGTACAGCGGTTTCAACAGGTAAGCCGGATCAACGTCAGCGTGATAATAAAAACACGCCAGGAAATACACCTTCTTTGAAACCTTCGAAAAGTACGAAGAAGTAAAGGATCATACCGAAAAGTTGGGGGGAATATTAAATAATTCTTAGTTTAGCATCTTTAATACAGATGTCTCTTGCAAGACGCTGAACGTAAATTACTATCCCTATTGATGCCCGAAGGGCTGTTAGAATATTTCGATATCATAGAAGTTATTCAAAGAGATAAACAACTCCATATTCATCTTGATGAAAAAAACATAGTTCCCTCCGGATATGAAAACATTAAATTAGAATCTAAAGGCTTTATGCCTTCAGCCGAGATTAGTGATTTTCCTATTCGTGGTCAGAAAGTTACACTTCATGTCAGGCGTAGGCGATGGACGGTAATAGATACAGGAAAGATCATTACCAGAGATTGGAATCTTGTTCGCCAAGGTGCTCGAATGACTACGGAATTCGGGATTTTTTTAAAGGGCATATTTGGATAACCATCCCGTCAGTGCTAATTTTTGAAAGTGTGGCAAGATCCATTGCAGCACACCATCCGGAAAACCTACATTATTTCGATAATCGTAGTACGAATGCTTCAGCCGAATCCTTCAATGCAAAACTGAAAGCCTTTAGAAGTGTGTTCCGAGGTGTTAGAGACACTACTTTCTTCCTATATCGGGTGATGAAATTATATGCTTAAAAATCTAGCCCCCCCAACTTTTCGGTATGATCCGTAAAGTGTGTACTTAGATTTCTCTTATTCTTTTACCTTATAAAAAAGAAAACCCTTGAATAACAATCTGTTATCAAGGGTTTCGTACCTAGGGCGGGAATCGAACCCGCACTCCCTTAACGGGAACAGGATTTTAAGTCCTGCGTGTCTACCAGTTCCACCACCTAGGCAACTGAGCGAAAGACGAGATTCGAACTCGCGACCCCAACCTTGGCAAGGTTGTGCTCTACCAACTGAGCTACTTTCGCTTGACGTGATGCAAATATAGAGAGAAAATCCTATTCTTAAAATAATTTCTTAATTTTTTGATGGGTCTATATATAACATTCTAAAAATCTGCGTAATATTTTTTTTACGAACTGTCGAATTTAGCGCTCATCGCTCTAATGGTTCAATAATTGCTTAGATTTGCCGTGAATCAAGATTTTAATATGAAATTAATTTACCAATATATTATATGCACATGGCTGGCTTTTGGTGTGACTAGCACCGCAATTGCCGATACGTATCCAGAAGTTATTTTTGATAATAGTTTGGTACAAGGCGTATATGCTAAAAGCAAAGTCAGTTATATAGGCAGTTCTT
>NZ_JABMCQ010000123.1 GCF_013179575.1 Sphingobacterium shayense
AAACAAGGATCCACGACTATACGGGACTGTTATATATTCGGGTGCGGATTTTCTCGGTACGACGATTACGTATCAGGCGGGTGTTCGTTATCAACAGGGAGGACAATGGCGTGTAAAAACAGGCACTCCTGGTGAAGAAGATCCACAGATGGGGCTTATAACGAGCGAAGATGGACCGACGACTTCCAATGACCAATATATAAACAAAACCGGTTTTAATGTACGGAAGTTTGTCGAAGAAAACCGTGATGCATCGACTCGTGGGCGCGGGAGCGACATGTGGTTCGTACGTTTCCGTTTCGCTGAATTTTTAATGATTGCGGCTGAGGCTGGGTTGGAACTAGGAAAATCCCAAACAGAAGTTGCCGGTTACATCAATCAAATTCGTGAACGTGCGGGTATTCAACCCTTGACCAGCGTGACGCTAGAAGATATCATGCAGGAACGTCGGGTGGAATTCGCTTTTGAGGATCATCGGTACTGGGATCTTAAACGCTGGCGTGTAGCTCATCAAATATGGACTGGTCAAGACACGCCTACATCAACTCATTATGCGCTCTTTCCATACCGTGTATATGCGCCAGGATCTGCAAATCACAACAAATGGGTGTTTGAAAAACGGAAAGCCAGTCACACAATGTATCCCCGCTATTTCCGTTTCCAGAATTACTATAATTTTATTAAGCAAGAATGGATAAACAATAATCCGAAATTGGTTAGAAACCCTTATCAATAGAGCTATGAAAAAATCGATTTTAAATTCATTTTTAGTAATTATATGCAGCATACTATTGGTAGCCTGTGGAAAAGATAACTATGATTCACCTTCTTCTACGCTTATCGGTAAGGTTACCTATGCTGACAACCCCGTTGGTGTTCGTGGCACAAATAATTCCGTACGATTACAACTTTGGCAGGACGGATATGCTTTACGAACGCCAATTGATGTGTACGTTACGCAGGACGGCTCCTTTACAGCGGCTCTTTTTGATGGTACCTATAAGTTAATTACCGTACCTGGAAATGGCCCCTGGAAACATGCGACCGATACCTTGGAAATTCAAGTCAACGGTGATACTAATGTCGAGTTTCCTGTGGAACCCTATTTTACAATCTCCGACATTCAATATAATGTTCAGGGAAATATTTTGACAGCGACTTTTGAACTTGTTCAACATGATCAAAATCGTACTCCAGAAGAAATAAGCCTTCTAGTCAATGATACTCAATTTGTCGACTTGGGAAACTTTACGGCAAAACATAGTAGCACAGATGAAAGCGCAGGTACTGTGACTATTTCTTTAGATATAGCCGATCAATTGACATCTTCTAAAGCGCTATTCGCACGGGTCGCAGTAAAGGCAAGTGGAATAACGGAAGCCGTATACGACATAAAAACTGAAAAGATTAAATAACTTGAATTTTGTTTGTAAATATATAGTGTTAGTGATTGCAGCCTCCTGCCTCCATACGGGGGCGGGGTTGGCGCAAACCGCACCAGCACCGTTGTTCCGCGACCCAGTCACTGACGGGGCGGCAGATCCAGTCGTAATCTACAATAAACATGAAAAAGCGTGGTGGATGTTCTATACGCAACGGCGTGCGAATTCTGAGACACCCGGCGTGTCTTATTGTTACGGTAATTCAATAGGACTTGCTAGTAGTGATGATCACGGCAAAACATGGGTGTATCGAGGGGTGCTTGATCTCGATTTTGAGAATGGCATGAATACTTTCTGGGCACCAGAAGTATTTTATGCACAAGGGACATTCCATATGTACGTGTCTTATACCCGCGGGGTGCGAAGTGACTGGGGTGGGCAGCCGGTATTAATGCACTATACCAGCGATAACCTTTGGGATTGGGTATTCCACGGGCCGCTTGATCTGGGATCAAAACAAGTGATAGATCCCACCGTTTTTTTTAATAAAGATACGTGGTACATGTGGTATAAGGACAGTCAAAACACAGACGGAAATATTAGCCTGGCTCAGAGTCGTGATTTGAAAACTTGGAGTCAGACAAAAGGAGCAGTAATTAAGGGTCAAGGCCAAGAGGGACCGAAAGTTTTTACTTTTGGGGACTACTATTGGATGCTCACGGATGAATGGTCTGGCATGCGAGTTTATAGGTCGAAAGATTTAGAAGTATGGACCAAACAAGGAAAAATACTAGCGGAAGTGGGTACCCGGGAAGACGATAGTCCTCAAGGTGCGCATGGAGATGTAATAGTTTTGGAAGATCAAGCTTTTGTTTTTTATTTCACCCATCCTGGACGTGACACGCATAGTAAGGCCCCCGAAGATAAAAATGGGGTTATTCCGTATGCGCTGAGACGTTCAAGTATTCAGGTCGCTGCATTGAAAATAGTAGGAGATACACTCAAAGCGGTACGTAACGAACCCTTTGAATTTTATTTACCCGATTTATGATTAAAAGAATAATTAGTTTGATTTCTTTCTTTTTGATAATTTGTCATGCCGTGGGTCAACAGAAATATAATGTTCTTTTTATCGCTGTGGATGACTTGCGGCCTACCATAGGTGCCTATGACGATGATTTCGCGGAAACACCTACATTGGATCGTTTAGCAAAGGAATCTCAGGTTTTCACCCATGCATATACCAATCAAGCAGTGTGTATCGCTTCACGATACAACCTACTTCTCGGTGCTCGTTCGACCTCCACAGGACTTTATGATTTCGGACGTGCTTTTCGTGACTACTACCCAGATGCGGTTACTATGCCTGAGAATTTTAAAAATCACGGATATTATTCAGCGGCGATAGGTAAAATATTTCATGTAGGTCACGGAACGTATAACGACGGGCCATCCTGGTCTGTTCCCCACTTTTATGATCATGTTGTGGAATATGCAGATCCAAATAACAGGCAGCTAACCCGAGAGGAGGCCTTATTTGCTAATAAAAGCTGGGAGGAAGCGTCTGCGCTGCCGAAGGGGCCTGCGTGGGAATGTCTGGATGTCGCTGATGAAGCGTATGCTGACGGGAGGGTCGCGAACGAAGCCGTGACTCGCCTCGCAGAGCTTTCGGATACCGGCGAACCTTTTTTTCTTGCTGTAGGCTTCGCTCGGCCACATTTACCGTTTACCGTACCCAAGAAATATTGGGACCTTTATGATGTCGATTCGATTCCGATGCCTGATCAACAGTCTAATCCGATCGGTTCCGTCCCTTTTGCACTAAAGAGAGATGGCGAAATTGCTCAATATTCGCCAATACCAACGTCTATCGATGCGGATCCTTTTCCGGATTCGTTGACCAGGAAATTAATTCATGGGTATTATGCTGGCGTAAGTTATGTCGATGCGCAGATTGCGAAGTTGCTGAATCAACTTAAAGAAACCGGGTTGGATAACCAGACAATTGTTGTAATTTGGGGAGATCATGGTTACCTTTTAGGGGAAATGGGGATGTGGACAAAACATGTGAATCATGAGTTGGCCAACAGAATTCCCCTCATGGTACGGATACCAGGGCTGACGGGAAAGAAAACGAACGCGTTAATTGAGACTGTGGATATCTATCCGACGTTAATGGAGCTTTGCGGATTACCAAAGTTGTCTGTGAGTCAGCCTATCGACGGAATAAGTTACGCTTCTTTTCTCAAAGGAGAGGCGTCAGAACCGCGAAGTTACGTTTATCATTGTTTCCCGCGAGCAGGGCGGCTTGGAAGGGCAATCCGTACGCACCAGTATAGACTCGTCTCTTGGCAGAAAATTGATCAGTCGGAGCCGCCTGAATATGAGCTTTTTGACTATAAAAGCGGGCTTGTGGAAATAGAAAATATTTGGACACCACGACATCCCGCCTTTTTAAAATTAAAAAGGTTGCTCGATAAGGAGGCTCAACCCAAAGAATTTAGAGCAGTAAGCAAACACAAAATTAAATAAATATAAAATAAGTAGAGTATGATGATGAAAACAATGGCAGCGGCGTGTTTAATTGCCGCTTCTGTCTCGGTCACCTTCGCGCAGCAGTGGAAGCCCGCGGGTGATAAAATTTTGACAAGTTGGGGAGAGCAATTAGATCCGAACAACGTTCACCAGGAATATCCCCGCCCCCAATTAAAGAGACAAGATAACTGGCAGAACCTTAATGGTTTGTGGAAGTATAAAATTACCGATAAAAGCCAGAATCAAGCGCCAACTACTTGGGATGGCGATATACTAGTTCCGTTCGCTGTCGAGTCGGCTCTTTCAGGAGTGGGGAAACGTTTGAATAAAGATCAGGCATTATGGTATAACAGCGAAGTAACCTTAACCAAAAAACAGAAAAAGGGAGATCACGTCTTATTACATTTCGGTGCGGTCGACTGGCAGTGTGATGTATATGTAAACGGTAAACATATAGGACGGCACGAGGGAGGGTTTGATCCATTTTCGTTCGAAATTACAGACGCACTAAAAAAAGGAAAAAAGCAGGACGTAGCTATTCGTGTGTGGGATCCAACAAGCGATGGTCCTCAACCTCGCGGTAAACAAATAAATGATCCCCACGGCATTTGGTATACTCCTGTGAGTGGTATTTGGCAGACGGTGTGGTTGGAAAATGTGCCGCAGACCTATATTGTATCTACAAAGCAGACACCAAATGTCGATGCAGGAGTACTTGAAGTTTCAGCGATTGTGGAATCTACACAATCAGGTGATCAGCTAGTTATCGAAGCCTACGACCAAGGGAAGAAAATTTCGGAGACTACCGTTGATGCATCGCAGTCGGCAAAACTTACAGTGCCTAATGCGGAGTTGTGGAGTCCTTCAAATCCGAAGCTTTATGATTTAGCGGTTAAAGTGCTACGCAAAGGAAAGGTTGTTGATAAGATTGATAGTTATTTCGCGATGCGAAAAATTGAGCGCAAAGCCGATAGTAAAGGGATAATGAGAATGGCTCTGAACGATGAGTTTTTGTTTCAATACGGCCCTCTTGATCAAGGGTGGTGGCCGGACGGGTTACACACCGCACCTTCAGACGAAGCTTTAAAGTTTGATCTAATTAAAACTAAAGAGATGGGTTTTAATATGATTCGTAAACATATTAAAGTTGAGCCAGCGACGTGGTATAGGCACTGCGATAGTTTAGGTATTTTAGTTTGGGCCGATATGCCTTCTGGAGACCTCGGCGGTAATAATTGGGACATGCAACCAGGTAAGGTTTCAAATGGAATACATGATAAAGAACGTTCTGCAGAATCTGAAGCCTATTATCGTAAAGAATGGAAAGCGATAATGGATGCATTACATAATTTTCCTAGTATTGTTGTTTGGGTTCCTTTTAACGAAGCGTGGGGACAATTCAAAACAAAGGAAATCACTGAGTGGACGATGAAATATGATCCTTCGCGTCTGGTAAATAGCGCGAGTGGTGGTAACTTTGCTTTTGTCGGAGATATTCTAGATATTCATAACTATCCGGATGCAGCGATGCCTGATGCCAGATTATTTGGAGATAAATATGTGTTAGCATTGGGAGAGTTCGGTGGGTTAGGGCTTCCTGTAGATGGACATACATGGCAACAGAAAGATAATTGGGGATACCAGTCTTTTAAAAATGCTGAGGAATTGCAAAAACGATACGAGGAAGTCATTTCAAATTTAACTGCGCTGATATCTCGTGGTCTTTCGGCCGGTGTATATACCCAAACGACGGACGTCGAAGTAGAGACTAACGGGTTGATGACATACGATCGGAAGGTTATCAAGATTCCTGAGGCCACGTTGAAAAATATTCACCAAAAATTGTACGACGTAAAGGTCAACTAAGTTTATCAACTTGAAGGAGGTTTTTTAGACGAGCTGAGCCGTCTAAAAAACCTCTTTTTTTGACCTGTTTCTCTTTAATCGTAGGGCCTAATTTTCCGTTGTAAGATATACTTATCTTATCTGGGTATAAATTTATAGTTTTTCCGTGTTAAAAAGCGGTTGAAAAGGTTTAAAAGGTGTAGGTTTTTAGATCGCTATCGAATTGATTAACTTTGTTATTCTTTTAGAAGGAAAGCTGATTAGATGAAGCAGAAATTAGATAATCTTATTAACCAAATTCGGAACTGTAGAATTTGTGAGTCTAAGTTGCCGTACGCTGTCAACCCAGTATTTTCGGTTAGCGAAAAATCGAAAATATTAATAATCGGGCAAGCTCCAGGATTACGGGTGCATAAATCTGGAGTTCCTTGGCATGACCAAAGTGGGAAGGAACTACGAAGATGGCTTGGTGTTTCGGAAGAAGAATTTTACGATACTGATAATTTTGGGATCTTACCGATGGGATTTTGTTATCCAGGTAAAGCAAGCAAAGGGGATCTTCCCCCACGACCAGAGTGTGCCCCACAGTGGCATACCGAAGTTCTTTCATTTTTATCTCAAATTGAGCTTACTTTATTTATTGGCAAATATGCGCAAGCTTATTATTTAAAGTCAGCACACGGGAAAAATCTTACCGAAACTGTACGTAGTTACGAAAAGTTTTTGCCTAAATATTTTCCATTACCGCACCCGTCTCCACGAAATTTTATATGGAAAGCTAAGAATCCTTGGTTTGTACAGGAGGTGGTTCCCAACTTACAATCGCTAGTGCGAGACATACTGTCCAAGTGAGTTGCCCAACTGGGGTCTCGGGGGAAATATCTGCTTTTCACGTCGTCTTCAGATATTTATATTCAAACATTCCACTTATGATGTCATTTGTTTTACCTTTGCGGTGCAAACTGAATTAATCATGCGTCGAAAAGTTCTTTTTTATAGCTACCTAAAACTCGCGGTAGCTTCTTTACTAGTAGCAACCCTATGCTGCTTACTAGCTTTCTCTCTTAAACATATCACCGAGTATGCACAACACTTTTTATTTAACGAAGTAAATAATAGGAGTACACTGTTCTTTGTTATATTCCCATCCGTTGGTATTACAGCGATTTATTTTTTACGAAAATATGCGTTTCATAATCGTAAGAATAAAGGTATTAAAGAGATCTATACGACGCTTGAGACACGAAAGGATCATTTGCCGTTTTTTAAAATACCTTCACATTATATCAATGGATTTTTAACTGTAATTTTTGGAGGTTCAACTGGTATCGAGGTGTCGACTGTTGTTGCGACTGCTACTGTCGGAAATCAGGCCTACAAACGCGGAATATCACCGCTTGCATTTAAAAAGGAGCTAATTTGTGCAGGTGTGGTTGCAGGTGTAACCGTTCTATTTGGAAGTGCGATCGGTGGTTGGCTATTTGCTATGGAAGTTATTGCCAAACGGATGCAAAAGACTGTACTTTTTAGTTGCACGGTTGCTGCACTTCTGTCACTTGTTTTTGTACATTATTTTGATCACTCGTTTCTGATCAGTATGCCCGCTCAAAAGTGGCGTTGGGGCGCCGTTCCCTATATGCTAATTCTCGGTGTGCTTGGGGGGCTGCTCGCGACCTATTTTACGCAAATTGTCATACACTGTAAGTCGTGGTTTTCTCATATCGAAAGTAATTTTATTAGGGTTAACCTTGGAGCAATATCGGTAGGCGTACTTATTTTGTTTTTTCCGAGTTTATATGGAGATAGTTATCACGGTCTTGCAAACATGTTGAGTTCCTATACGGCCTCAGGGATCGTGCCCGCTGTACCAGTCACGCTAGCTCTTTTAATATTTTTAAAGCCGTTAGCAGCCTCTTTGACTTTAGGTGCGGGCGGCGATGGAGGCGTGTTTGCGCCGAGTATTGTCGCTGGTGCGTTTTTAGGCATTTTGTTCGCTTACTTATGTAATACCTATTTTGGGACGGAATTTCTTGTTATAAATTTTGCGTTGATTGGAGCGGCAGCAACGCTTTCAGGAGCAATACACGGACCGTGTACAGCTATCTTTTTAATATGTAACGTTGCACCTAACGGATATACATTGATTTTTCCGCTGGCTGTCGGATCGTTGATTGCATTTTTATGTTCCAAAATACTATGCCCTTACAATGTATATTCCTATAAAGAAGCCTAGTCGTGTGTTTACAAGCTGTTGTACAATTAAAAAGAGTTTTCTTTAATAAATAAAAAAAATAAAAATTATTTTATAGTAACGGTGTTTGGCACAGTGTTTGGTTACTACTTAACTCATAATTTAGGTTAATAATTGGTTTTGAAGCCCCCAAGTCGCCCGACTTGGGGCTTCTTTTTTTATCAGTCCGGCGGTGGTCGAAATGTACCTTTTCCGTCAAAAGCTGGAAGGAAATAACCGTTCACAATATCATTTTGAACGCTTTATTGTGTCAAAAGAACACATATGCGTCTAAGTGCGTTTTATGAATTTATTAATGCAAATTATTGCAAACGAGTGATTCCCACATTTTTTATCTAATTTGTGTAAGCGATCTCAATAGGTAGAGTTTTCTTGGCTGGCGTTGTATTGTTAAATTTTTCTAAACAGTTTCCCTGGTCAGGTTCTCGAAGGATACTGGAGATGTCTATAATAATAGACAAAGTGTGTACGATAGTTTACATGTTCTTGAATAAGTGTAGTCGTAAGAGAGCTAATTGCCACATTTTTAATTTCTAAATTTCTTCGAGGTTAGATAACCGCTCGCTGGGTTGAAATTAAGAACCGTCATTTAGGAAAGGTTGGGCATGTTTGTGCCAGCAATCGGAGATCTACCACCAGTAAATGGCAAGAAAATATCTAAAATTAATTATTTATTTGTACGTGAGAATTTGAAAATAAATAGTTTACGGGTGATGTTATAACGAAAATCCTTATTCTATTGTAGTTACAAATATTGAGATCAATAGGAACATTTTTAAGCGTGAAGTATAACGGATGCGCTTTTCTCCTTCTTTTTATCGCTGAGATGTAAATACACTAAAAGTCCGATTCCAATTAACGCGTAGCTACACAGGACAATTAGGCTAATTGGACTTGCGGCTAAATCCGAGGGTATTAGTTTGTCGACTAGTGTCATGATAGACAACCCGATACCTGCTCCCAAAAAATAAGTTGTGCTAGTAAGGCTGGAGGCAATTCCATAGTTTTCTTTCGGGACATCTTTAACGCCTAACACAGACAGACTAGTGAAACACAAAGTCATTCCAATTCCGGATATACACCCTGCTCCAAGCAAAACGAATGGCAGAGCTGGAGTCATATAGATGGAGGTGAGCAATGCTGTAGCGCCGGTAAACATAAAGCTCATTCCAAGAATTCCTACTTGTGGTGAGGTAAGTCGATCAGTAACAAAAGGAATAGCAAATTTGGCGATTAATGCTGAGAGGATACTAAATGGTACAAGCATGAGCCCAGAGGAAGCAGCGCTGTATCCTAAGTCTTTTTGGAGTAATAACGAAACTAAAAAGAGGAAACCGATAAACAGCGAACCTAGTATAAAAAAGGCTATGTTGGAAATGATCAGCGAAAGATTATTAAAAAGCTGCGGTCGGATTAGCGGCTCTGCATGTGTATGTAGTCTTCGAATAAAAATAGTTATCAATAGTAGAGATACGATGAAACATCCGATTATTAAGTAGGGACGTTCTTCAAAATGAATTAAATCATGTAAGCCGAAAGTCAGCATTAGAAGTGCTAATACAAGTACAACCCCTGAAAGGATATCGCTTGAGTTTCTGGACGTGAGTCGGATATCTTTTGGGAGGTATTTTAATGCCGCTAATAAGGTGAGTCCTAATATTGGTACATTAATTAGGAATACCCAATGCCAACTCCAATAAGTGCTGATTAGTCCGCCAACTGAAAGCCCCGCTCCGGAACCAATTGCAGCGAAGGAGCTGAAAATACCTATTGCGCGGCTACGCGCTTTAGGTTCTTGAAATGTATGTGTCACTAGTGCGAGTGAAGCTGGCATCAATAACGCAGCACCAAACCCCTGTAATGCTCTAAACACGGCTAAGACTATGAACTCACTCGCTAATCCCGCTCCTAGGGAGGCGAATAAAAATAATAACGATCCCCAAAGAAACATTTTGCGACGACCGATTCGATCCGTTAGTTTACCTCCAATGATCAAAAAGCCCCCAAAGAATAGCACATATAATGTCTGTAACCATTGTACCGTATCATTGTCGACGCCAAATTGCTCTTGGATGGATGGGATCGTAAGGTTAATAATTGCGATATCTAAAGCCTCAACAAACGTTCCCACCGACGCTAAAATTAAAATCCTGTTTTGTGATGTAGTCATTTCCAAATTTTCCGGCAAAAATAGTTTTTATAATCATATGTGTTGTAATAATATTTGTTTTTAGGACAAATGTTCTAATTTTGATTTATTTTTGAATATTTGTCCTATTGTAAGATTGAATAATATGAGTATTAAAGAACAAGTCGAAACCTTAAACTATGCCCTTGATGAGAAAGACCGTCAGATTCTACGTCTCGTCCAACAGGATGCTAAATTGAGTGTACGGGAAATTGCAACGCGGATTAATCTGAGTTCTACGCCCACCCATGAGCGCATCAAACGAATGGAAGCGCATGGCGTAATTAAAGAATACGTAGCGGTGGTAGATCGCAGGTTAGTTAATAAAGGATTGATGGTGCTGGTTATGGTTGCATTAAGTGCTCATAATAAGAAGATGGCAACACAGTTTATTCAAAGGGTTGAAGCGCTGCCAGAGGTAATTGAGTTTCATAATATTAGTGGTGATTTTGATTTCGTCTTAAAGATCGTGTCTTCGAGTATGGACGATTTCCATGATTTTTTCGTAAACCGATTATCCGAGATCGGAGGGATTGGGCAGACGAAAAGTATTTTCGTAATGAACACAATAAAAGAATCGCATCAATTCATTTAATTTTTTACTAAAAATTACCTGCTTCTAGAGTATTGTTTTATATTTGCAATTCATCATATCATCAGACGAATTTTTATGATAAAAAAAACAACTCTCGCCGAAGATATAGCCGTCCAGATTCGGCAAAAAATTAGAGATGGCGTTTATCCTTTAGATGCAAGACTTCCAACAGAGCCAGAACTCATGCGTATTTTTGGTGTTGGTCGTTCCAGCGTGCGTGAAGCAATTCGTATTTTAGCAAATAGTGGTTACCTTAAAGTGCTCCAAGGTAAGGGTACTTTTGTAATGAACGTCGAAGGAAACGAGGGGCTAAATCGTGCATTCCGTAGCGCAGCCCTTGAGGAACTGCTTGAAGTACGTTATTTATTAGAAGGTAGGATTGTTGAGAAAGCTGCCCTAAATCGTACGACTATTGACCTAGAAAATATTGCTGCTTGTTTGGTAGATAGAAAGGCAAAAGCAGATGCTGGCGAGCTTTCCTTATGTATCGCTGCCGACATCGATTTCCATCAACAAATCGCAAACGCGTGCGGTAATAGTATTTTAGCAGAACTTTATAGCGAATCATGTAAACATATGCAGGCCGCTTTTTCTCAAATATACGTTGATACTTCAGTGTTTGTTCAAACGCATGAGTCACACGAGGATCTTTACCTTTCGATTAGAGAGAAGGATGTTGATCGGGCCAGAGCCACATTAAATAAGATTATTGAACACGTTTAACTCATAAGGTTTCTCTTTTTTATTAAGATATGAAAGCATCTATATCAACGGCCGAAAACCCGGTTGTTAAAAATACAGTCTATAGCATTTTGTTTGCGATAAGTTTCGGTCATATGCTGAACGATCTAATGCAAGCTGTAATTCCGTCAATTTACCCAATGTTGAAGGATAGTTTTAATTTAAGTTTTACGCAGGTGGGAATTATTACGTTGGTTTTTCAACTTTCCGCCTCGATTTTACAGCCATTTGTTGGGCATTATACTGATAAGAAAGCTAGCCCGATGTCACTTGCACTAGGGATGACCTTTACCTTATTGGGATTGTTTTGTTTGTCATTAGCCCCGAGTTTTTTGATGATTTTATTGGCTGTCGCGTTAGTGGGGGTAGGGTCTTCCGTTTTTCACCCAGAAGCCTCACGTGTAGCGCAGATGGCTTCGGGGGGTCAAAAGGGGTTGGCGCAATCTATATTCCAAGTAGGAGGAAATGCGGGCAGTGCGATAGGCCCTCTTCTCGCCGCGTTGATTATTATTCCATTCGGGCAAAGTTATATTCGTTGGTTTTGTTTATTTGCCGTTTTAGGGATCGCTCTTCTATCGCTTGTGGGTAGGTGGTATGGTCGGAACGTTCATTTAAGAAAGCCGAAACGGCAGGTAGTTAGTAGCGGAGCGGTACTGAGTAAATCAAAGGTGACTATTTCAATAGTTATCCTTTTGGTACTTATCTTTTCAAAATATTTTTACATGGCGTCTATGACAAGTTATTTTACTTTTTATATGATTGAAAAATTTGGAGTCGATGTACAGCAGTCTCAGTATTATTTATTTGCTTTTCTTGCAGCAGTTGCCGCCGGCACGATTCTCGGTGGGCCTTTGGGTGATCGTTATGGACGTAAATTGATTATTTGGGTTTCAATTTTGGGAGCTGCGCCGTTTACGTTGATGCTTCCTCATGTTGGTTTAACAGCAACCGTTGTGCTGGCTGTAATTATTGGTCTGATAATATCCTCTGCATTTTCGGCGATATTGGTATATGCAACGGATTTGGTACCTGGTCGTGTGGGTACGATTGCTGGTTTGTTTTTTGGCTTCGCGTTCGGTATGGGTGGAATTGGTTCCGCGGTTTTGGGTTGGTTAGCCGATCAAACAAGTATAGAATATGTTTTTCATGTTTGTGCATTTCTTCCTTTGATTGGAGTCGTTACAGGTTTTTTGCCGAATATAAAGCATAGTCGGTAGGAACGGGCAAAAAATATCGTTCAGATATTCAGTCTTTTGGGGGTTATGGTAGAAATAGTTTTGAGAATGATTTGGAATTAGGGTTTTAGTTTTGCTACCTTTGCACCACTCCGCAAGGGAGGAACGGTTTTGAAAGGCGAAAGAGA
>NZ_JABMCQ010000124.1 GCF_013179575.1 Sphingobacterium shayense
GTGGTCCCTGATAAAAGCAAATCCGTATATGACGGAGCGATTGCTCCTTGGAGAGGAGAAAAAATGGGCGAATGGCTAAACAAACTTGTTAAAAATGCATTGAAATTTGACTTCCCCATTCATCGGACATATAGCGAACTCACACCAAAGCAGCAAGAACTGTTATGGACCGGTAATAAATATTTCACAGGGCTGAACGCATTCTTCGAGGATCTTGAACAACAAACTTATAAAATTCAATATCGAGTAATGCTCTCTCGTTATCGTGGGAAAACAGATTGTCCGGAGTGCAAAGGCTCTCGTCTACGTTCAGATGCTTCCTATGTTAAAATTGGAGGCCGCTCAATATTAGAAATTGTACTCCTCCCGCTGGATGAAGCATTAGCATTTTTTAAAACGTTAAAGCTAGATTCTCACGAAACGATAATAGCCAAACGCCTACTCGCGGAAATTACCAGTCGCATTGATTTTTTATGTGAAGTCGGTCTGAGCTACCTCACGCTTAATAGACTGAGTAATTCTCTCTCTGGTGGAGAATCGCAACGTATCAATCTAGCGACCTCGCTAGGTAGTTCACTCGTCGGGTCCATCTATGTACTAGATGAACCGAGCATCGGCCTGCACCCTAGAGATACTCAGCGCTTAATCGGAGTATTAAAATCGCTTCGTCAAATCGGTAATACCGTTATCGTAGTTGAGCATGAACAAGAGATGATGGAAGCTGCCGATTATTTAATTGATATCGGTCCGGAGGCAGGAATTAACGGGGGAGAACTTGTCTTCGCCGGCAGTTACGATGAAATTATCAAAGATTCAAAAAGTCTTACGGGTAAATACCTAAACGGCTCTTTAAATATACCGGTTCCCGCTACACGACGAAAATGGTCGGATTCCATCACTATTAAAGGTGCACGGGAAAATAATCTCCAGGGAATCGATATTACCTTCCCGCTGCATACGTTCACCGTTGTTACAGGCGTGTCCGGCTCGGGCAAAACGTCGCTCGTAAAACGAATTCTCTACCCCGCCCTCCAAAAAGCAACAGGAAATTATTCAGGAGAGCAAACTGGTATCTTCGATGAGCTAACAGGAGATACCGGAACTATCGAACAAATCGAAATGATCGATCAAAACCCAATCGGCCGATCATCCCGATCGAACCCAGTTACCTATGTGAAGGGCTGGGATGAAGTCCGTGCTCTATATGCTGGATTGCCTGCGGCAAAGGCAGCCGGTTTAAAACCAGCCGCATTTTCTTTTAATGTAGAAGGTGGTCGGTGCGATGTATGTCAGGGGGATGGGGAGGTAAAAATAGAGATGCAGTTTATGGCCGACATTGTCTTACCTTGCGAAGCCTGTGAAGGAAAAAGATTTAAACAACACGTACTTGAGGTGTCCTATAAAGAGAAATCGGTATCCGAGGTTCTTGACCTCAGCGTTGACGAGGCGATAGCTTTCTTCAATGATCAGCCCAAAATATTATCAAAACTTCAACCTCTACAAGATGTAGGACTTGGATATGTAAAGTTAGGACAACCCTCTAGCACACTTTCGGGAGGCGAAGCACAGCGTATTAAACTTGCTTCGTTTCTGATAAAAGGGAACAATAGCAAAAAGACGCTTTTCATTTTCGATGAACCCACAACGGGACTCCATTTCCACGACATCCACAAATTGCTCAAAGCTTTTGATGCACTAATTGCATTAGGAAACAGTATTCTGGTAATCGAGCACAACATGGAAATGATAAAAACGGCCGATTGGGTTATAGACATCGGCCCTGAAGGAGGAAATAAGGGGGGAAAACTTGTGTTTGAAGGTACTCCTGAAAATTTAGTAAACTGTAACGAATCTTATACAGGGACATTCCTAAAAAATCACTTACTTTTAGACCCTAAATCAAAACACAACTAACTATGAGATCACTCATCATAATTGTATTTCTCGGAATATCCTGTGTATTTCAAAGCCTTGCTCAAAATAAGCCGGCCCGACCGAAACTTGTTGTCGGCTTAATGGTAGATCAAATGCGTTGGGATTACCTATACCGCTTCGCTGATCGTTATGGCGAAGAGGGCTTCAATCGCTTGTTAAACGATGGTTTCACTTGCGAAAACACCATTATCAATTATATTCCAACCTATACAGCTATAGGTCACAGCACGGTTTACACGGGAAGTGTACCTTCCATTCACGGTATCGCTGGAAATGACTGGATTGTCCAAGCAACCGGCGAGCCTATGTATTGTACGCAGGACGATAACGTAGTAGGCGTAGGAACGACTTCTCGTGAAGGGCAGCAGTCACCACGTAATTTACTGGCATCGACTGTCACCGACCAGTTAAAACTAGCGACGAATTTTCAATCAAAAGTAATTGGAATTTCGATTAAAGATCGAGGCGGTATTCTTCCCGCGGGTCATTTCGCAGACGCTGCATACTGGTTCGAATCCAGTTCAGGAAATTGGATATCAAGTTCTTTTTATATGGAGAAATTACCTAATTGGGTCGATGCATTTAATAAAAAGAAACTTGCTGATAAATATTTAAAAGAAGATTGGAACACGCTATATCCAATTGAAACGTATACCAATAGTATCGCAGATGACAATAATTATGAAGGAAAGTGGCCTGGTGAGGAATCGCCAACATTCCCTCGAAAGACGTCCATACTCATGAAAGATGCGGGGTATGAGCTCATAAAAACGACTCCCGCAGGTAATAAATTCACGTTGGATTTTGCGAAAGAAATACTTCAGAAAGAGCAAATGGGCAAAAATGCTACGGGTAGCACGGATTTCCTTTGCGTCAGTCTATCTGCTACTGATTACGTCGGTCATCGTTATTCGTTATCAGCCGTGGAGATCGAAGACACCTACCTTCGTCTTGATCAGGAAATCGCAGCGTTTCTAAAGTCATTAGACGAACAGGTTGGAGAGGGTAACTACACGATTTTTCTCACCGCTGATCATGCAGCATCTTACAATCCTATGTATTACACCGATCAGAAAGGTAACGGAGGGTATCTTTTTTCCAGACAAATACAAAACAATCTTAAAGAAGTTCTTAGTCAGAAATTTGGAAGTGATAAGTTGGTCCGTAGTCTTACAAACTACCAAGTTCATTTAAATTATACGCTTATTGACTCGTTAAAGTTGGATAAGGAAGCAGTAAAAAGTACGATTATCGATCAGCTATACAAAGAACCGGGAATTGCATACGTGGTAGATATGGAAGGAAACCAGAACATGTTCATACCAGCTCCATTACGAGAAAAAATCATCAATGGATACAATCGCAAAAATAGCGGTGCAATTCAGATCATTGCCGAACCTCAGTGGTACGCAGGAACTCCGAGGTCGCCCGGCACCACGCATGGCGTTTGGTCGGCGTACGACTCACACATTCCGTTAGTTTTTATGGGTTGGGGTATTGAACACGGAAAAACTAATAAAGAAGTTCAAATCATAGATATTGCTCCTACAATAGCTTCTTTACTTCATATCATGGAGCCAAATGGAAATATTGGTAAGCCAATAATTGAGGTGTTAGGAGAATAGCTCTAGTGGGAAAAATTTAGTATCTTTGTAACAAAACGACTATTCGAAAAAGGAACTTGTATGCTTTCTAAGAAAACTAAATACGCCATTAAGGCCCTGATGGTTCTAGGGCGTAACTATGGAAAAGAACCCATGCAGATCATTAAGATTGCAGAAGAGGAACGCATTCCAAAAAAATTCCTAGAGCAGATCCTTCTTGAGATGCGTAATGCCGGAATCCTGTACTCTAAAAAAGGGGCTGGAGGTGGCTATAGCCTAAACAAGGCTCCTGAGGATATTTATCTCTCTCAAGTTATGCGGCTTATTGATGGCCCGATAGCTTTGCTTCCCTGCGTAAGTCTAAACTTTTACCGATCGTGCGAAGAATGCGTTGAAGAACACGCCTGTGGAATACGAGACACCTTTGTGGAAGTTCGTAACGCCATGTTACAGATACTTAACGACACAAGCATAGCCCAATTGATAAGTAAAGAGTCTAAGCTCAATATCGAAGTTGACTAGATAATAATAAAGTCCGCGAATTCGCGGACTTTATTATTATCTAGTTATAAAAATTTCATTAACCTCTCAAATTCCATTCCGCGAGAAGCTTTAAGCAAGACTGTGCTGCCTTCTATTAACGAGGTTTTGAGCATGGCTTCTGCCTGTTCAGTTGTTTCATAAAATTCAGCTCCGTTGACAGCATGCCGAAAAAAAGCTTTGCCGACAAATACAGTCCGAAAAGCCGTAATTGCAAGTGCACGCCTCATCACTTTTTGATGTTCGGCAAAACTCTCTTCTCCCATTTCAAACATGTCTCCCAAGATTATAACCTTTTTTTCTGCAGTAATAACTTCAATATTATCCAAAGCAGCCGCCATACTGCTCGCATTCGCATTGTAATAATCCGCGATGACGGTGTTTTTCGAAGTTTTTGTTATCTGAGAGCGATTATTTGTTGGTCTATATCCTGTGATTCCTTTATTTATTATTTGTGGCGTCAGACCAAAAAACATTCCAACGGCGATAGCAGCTAAAATATTCTCAGTATTATATGATCCAGTCAATTGTGTTGAAACTTCGTAAAAATTGTCTTGACCTTTTTCTTTCCATGCAACTGTGATCAATGGATCAGCTACAATCAGCTTACCAACTATATCATTCTGGGGAGAGAAACCGTATCGTATGATCTGCGATAATTTACGCGATGATGCCATCTCGGCCAGATATTCATTATCACTTTGTAGAAAAAGTACGCCGTCATTTTTCTTTAGGAAATCATAAAGTTCGCCCTTCGTTTTCTTTACCCCCTCAAACGAACCAAAACCTTCCAAATGAGCCTTCCCGACGTTAGTAATCAACCCATGTGTTGGTTGCGCGATCTGACAAAGAAAATCAATCTCCATGAGATGGTTTGCTCCCATTTCAATAATTGCAATCTCAATCGTCTCATCAATTGCCAATAATGTTAATGGTACACCGATATGATTATTTAAATTCCCTTTGGTAGCATATGCTTTAAAGCCCTCCGTCAACACGGCCAATAGAAGCTCTTTCGTCGTCGTCTTTCCATTTGTGCCTGTAACACCAATAATTGGAATTTTCAGCTGACGACGATGGAACCTTGCAAGCTGCTGCAACGTATCTAGAACATTATCGACCAAAATATAACGATCATCGAGTGCATAATATGGGTTATCTACAACGGCATATTTTGCTCCCGCTAGTAAGGCGTCTTTTGCAAATTGATTTGCATCGAACTTTTCCCCTTTTAATGCAAAAAAAATACAGCCTTCAGTGATTTGGCGTGTGTCTGTTTGCACCACTGGAGCCGATTTATACAGGTGATATAGCGCGTCAATCGTCATCTTTTAAATTTTCAACAAAGGTCAAAAAAAGATGCGGCTTTCCCACATCTTCCTTTTTATTTTCTTCACTAAATCGAACTATTTAAGCGAATATGCTTTTACGCTATTATTACCAAAGGTTGGCATGTACACCGTGTTAGTAGGTGCATGAAAGCCCAAGTCAGCGGTATTCATCTTTCCTTGTACATCAAGTATTTTCTCAAAACTTCCGTCCGCCTTCACGTAATAAACTATCCCGCCCCAGCAAGTCACCAAAAAATCTCCGTTTCCAACCGGCTCGAGACCATCACCACCGAGTTCAAATCCTTTGGCAATTACGGAAGTCTTCTTATTATCATCTATTTTCCATAATTCTGGGCCTACCAGCGCATACAGATGATTATCAATAATCTTCAAACCGTTGACTGCTGGCGTATTTTCCAAAAATATTTCTGGTTTATAATTTTGCATTTTGTAAATCTTTCCTGTACGTGTATCTGAAACATAGACAATGCCATTATTATCAATTGTCACATCGTTCAACATCACTGCCCCAGGGAATTCGATTTGATGTATTAAGTTACCCGAGATAATATCAATCACCCAAACTGAGGTCACATCGGCAACATATAATAGGTCACCATGTATCGCTAATCCTTTTGGTGCATCCATCCCAGTAAACCAATCGGCGTCTTTAATCGACCCGTCCGTATTTAATATAGCTACCCCCCCTTTCCCATCTTTAGTCATGGCCTCTCCATCTATCAAAGAGACATATAATAAGTTTTTATCTGGCACATGTAAGACAGACTCTGGTGTGGGAAGACCTTTAGTTTCCCAAAGCTCAACAAGTTTTTTTTGTGCAGAAACACTCAAGGTCAGAAATACTGCACAAGCGAGAAATACTAATCGTTTCATAAAGTTTCAGTTTAAAATATTATAAATGGGAAGATACTAAAATACTATTTAACACCTAGAGAATTCATATCAGCGATACAATAAAAGTCATTGATCATATAGATTCATCAAACTTCGTTGGATATTCTCAAAGTTCATTTTTATGTATCCACTTGGTAACGTCCGGCGCTTGATAGTTCTCCATCTTCTCGAGCAGCTCCTCAATTGTGTCGCCGACCAAAAGTATATCCCTATTCTCCGGTCGTAATAAACCCTGTTCCACCATATGATCAATAAACAGGATCAAATGTGAATAATAACCTGCTGTATTAAGTATGCCGACAGGCTTTTTGTGTAATCCAAGTTGTGCCCACGTAATCATTTCAAATAATTCCTCCAGCGTTCCAAACCCTCCCGGCAAAGCAATGATCCCGTCAGCATATTCATTCATAATCCTTTTACGATCATGCATTGTGTCTACCGTAATCAATTTTGTTACGCCGGTATGTTCCCGCTCCTTCGTGTTTAGAAATTCTGGAATAACACCTATAACTTCTCCACCGGCAGACAGGGCAGCATTAGCAACAGCTCCCATTAGCCCAACACGTCCCCCTCCATATATTAATCGGATCTTTTTACGTGCGAATATCTTTCCAACCAATGTCGCCTGATCTTCAAACGCAGAATCGTAACCAAAACTCGAAGCACAAAAAACTACAATACTCTTCATAAAAAAGATTAGCTAACCAGCCTACAAACATATAATTATTAAACCGCAATTCTAAATCTCAAATCACAAGCGGAGATTATTTCGATACGTATAAAATAACCTCCTCCGTCCACTTTTTACTAAAATAAACTATCGCAACTAATTTTTGTTTTACGCATATCCCCATTTGCAATTATTTTTTCAAAAAAAACACAGGCAAATTCATGCCTGTGTTCAATTCAAATCAACTAGAAAATCGGCGCCTACTGCGCGCGACTTTTTTCTTCTGAAACGGTGTCCACACGTTTGTTTTGCTGTTTCAAATTCCCAAATTTATAAGTAAATGTCAACCGAACTGTTCGACTATCGTTATATTGGTTGACGTTTAGATCAAAATTACCGAAATCCGAGGATACGTGATTTTTTTGCGTACGAAATATATCCGTCACAGCAAGTTTCAGCGAGCTACGCTTATCATCGAAATTATAACTTGTACCAACATCAACGCCCCATCGAGGATGAATTCTATAAACACTGTACACAAATTCACTGGTATAATTCGCTGATAATTCAGCAGACCAACCTTTGTACACTTTGAAATTATTCGTACTTCTTCCTTGCAGAAAGAACGAACCAAGGTTCGCGTACTCTCCCGATATTGGTCCTTTGAAATGCATATATATACCAGCAACATTATTATTCATTGTCCAGAAGTTTCCAATTTGAATCGGTGCATTCACATTTAGATAAGAGGTAATGTTCTCCGCCAAATTATCACTGGTTACCCAAGATTCCCCTGTTTCGTCATTCTGACCTAAACTTTCTACAATCGCGTCGTGTGTGATATCAGTACCTAAAGTTAAGTTAAACCGCTTAAATAAAGTATAGTTCAGCGTGAAGCCGTCGGTATATTGCGGATTTAAATAAGGATTGCCTAAGCTATAGGTGAATTTATCAATATAGTAGGTGAATGGATTTAACGATCGGTAATTCGGACGCTGTACTTTACGGGCGTAACTCAAAGAAAGCACATGGTTTTCATTTAAATTATACCCTAAGCTTGCCGAAGGAAAAAGATCGATATAATCCCTTTTCACCCTTTTGTTGAGCGTTATGGAATTTCCATCGGAAAAAGTATACTCACCGCGAAGCCCCAATTTCATGTTAAACTTTCCGAATGCTTGACTATAATCCGCATATGCTGCAGCAATTTGTTCGGTATATACAAAATGATTCGGCCGACCGATATATTCTTCCCATTGCCCATCAACATACCGCTCAAACTGTAAATCGTTATCCGATTTGACATTGCTATATTTTAGACCCGCCTCGATTTTGCCTTTTCCAACATTTTTCACGTAATCAATTTTTCCCACCAAAATATCAATGTCAACGGGGGCTCTACTTTGCTCTATTTCCTGTGGATATAAAGGGGTCCCGATTGGATCGGTTGTCAAGTAGCCATAGTCGTTAATTGAATTATTGCGGAAACGACTCCAATCACCATCAAAAGTCAATTTCCCGCCCAAGGTATCTAACAAATATTCATTATTAAAATTTAATGAATAGCGATTAAACGAATTATCTACGATGGAGGTTGTTTGAAGTATCGAATCAATGACACTGCTATTTGGACCAATATTCGTCAAACTGTTGTTTTCTTCATCACGAAATTCATTATTACCGGTAAATTGTAAAACAACGGTATTCTTCGAAGATGTCTTATGTTCAACGCCAAATCGATAATCATGATTCTTTCGAAGCTGTCCCATTGCACCTGACTGTCTAAACAAACGAGGATCCGTTTCAGAAATGATATTTCGTGCAAGAGCAATATCGAAACGCCGTTTATCATGAGTATATCCGTAGGAACCAAATACGTTCGTATTGTTCTTTTTATAATTTAGATTCAACGAACTATTACCTCTCCCATGAATACCTTTTGCACCACTGACGACAAACGAACCGTTAAATCCCTCCATATTATTCTTCTTTAAAACAATATTGATCGTACCAACGGAGCCTTCAGCATCATCCTTTGCGCTTCGAACCGTACTTACTTCAACACTTTTAATTTGATCCCCGTTCATAGTTTTAAGCAGCGATGTTAGCTGCTCCCCACTCATATATGTCTGTCGTCCATCAATTGTAACATTTACACCTTGCTGTCCCATAAGTTGTAAGTTATCATCTTTATCAACGCTCACCCCGGGTGCACGTTGAACAATATCAAGGGCATTATTACCTGCGGCAAGAGTCGAGTTCTCTACGTTCAAAATCAGCTTGCCATCGCGCTGTTGTACAAGGGGTAAACGTCCTTGAACCGTCACCTCGCCAATAGCATTTGTTTCCCGCAATAAAATAATATTTTCAATTATAACATCGGCCGTATTTACCGTCAGTATTTCAGATTTATAGGTAGCAAATCCAACAGATGATGCTTGAACGAAGTAAGTTCCCGACGGCACACTAGCGATTGAAAATTTTCCTTGTGCATCCGTCACAGCGGTCTTTATAATTGCATCGACTTTGCTGCTCATTAAGTAAACCGTTACTTTTTCCAAGCCCACCAGCTGCTCATCGGTGACCTTGCCGCGGACCGCCGGCTGTTTTGCTTGCAACTTACCTGAGCTCAACCCTGTTAGCGCAAAAAATAATATTAAATATGTATAAATTGTTTTCATAGTTAGTGTATAAGAAGCCCCTTTTAAAGGATATTCCCTTTAATTAATTTAAACTGAGAGGCCATATGGTTTGTTCTTCCTAGATTGCCTGTTTGTTTTCCTTAGCGGTAGTGTTTATTCTTAGGCGGTTGTCATTTACTTCAATTGTAACATTCGACCCGTCGATACTAATTACTGAATCCTTTCGTTCGTGAGTAACAACGTTGTCCTGGATATTGTTATTCTTCAGGTTTCCTTGATTATCTTCCTTGTTTTCGGGCTCAGGTTCAGGCTCAGGTTGCACACACACAAGCCCACGCTCACTCATTGTCCATTCTGTCACTTTCTGTCGGTCCGCATCTATGTAGTTATTTCTACATTCCCAAATATTTATATCTCGTACTTTATTGTCGATCGTCTGGTCTAATAAAACTTTCGCGCCACGTGGAAGATAAATAATAACCTTAACATTTTGATCCCGATCAAGAGCTCGGTTTTTTAGCAGAAAATGACTTGGAAAAACAATTATCTCTTCTTCCTGAATGGCTTGATAAGCAATTTCTCCAGCACGTTGGGCCGCCAATTGATAAGATTTCCCCTTTGCGGAATACTGATACTGAATAAAAGGTTGGCTCAGCGAATCTATACTTTCAAAGTGAATACCAATATCCTCATGCAAGCGCTTATGCAGATTTACCCCGTCCATCTGCATATTAAATTTTGATTTCAAGGAGTCTTTTTCATTTTCATCGAGCACACGCACGTCTTTCTGTGAAAAACTATATATTTTTTGCACTTGAATTTTTCGTTCCACGTTGATCGTACTCTTTTCGCGGAAATCTTGGGCAGCGTACACACAGAAATATATTACTGCGACGATGGATACGATCCATACTGCAAATATTGTCAGAGATAAATAGTTATTAATCTTTTCTGTTTTAAACAATACACGGATCAACCATAAGAACAACGCGAGAAATGGTATCGTTACGGCTAAAAATCCAAATGTTAGGGCAACAATAGCCTCATCTCCCGATAGCACCTGCAATGGCGGGAACATCATGGGATTCTCCATCCCAAACAAGTTCATTAAATTGAATACATAGAACACAAAAAGTCCTATGATATTCGTCCCCGTAACGAAAAGCATAACCCATGCTATAAATTTTCCAATTAACCCCATACATCCCCCTAGCGCAGTCCCGGCTGTCCGTGCTCCGCGAGTAATGTGTTCGCCTGCTCCTGCGAAATTATCCGAAAAGCTTTTTACCTCCTCATCAAAGGATTTTTTAAAATTTTCCAAATTTGGCACCTCTCCTCGCATCACCATCTTATCGGCTCTTGTCTCCGCTTCAGGCATCACAATCCAAAGGATCAGATATACTAGAAAACCAGAACCGCCAATTAAAACGAATAATACTAAAAGCACACGTATCCAACGAGGTTCCATTGCGAAATAATGTGCCAGTCCACTACACACACCGCCAAGGATTTTATCATCTGGATCTCGCATCAGCTTGCGACCGACGTGCGACACTCGAGGTTCGTCAGCATAGGCAGATTCTTCAAATCCTTCACCTAGAGTTTCGCTTTCTTGAAAATCGCTTACGCGTCCCATGCGTTTAATTACGTCCTGCACATCCTCAATATTGAGCACTTCCTTTCTTCCTGTCTGAATATGCTCACTAAACATTTCAGCAATACGATTCTCAATGTCCTCTAATATCTCCTTGCTTTCCGCCGTGTTGCCAAAGTGCTTTTTAATATCAATCATGTACGACCTGAGGGTCTCATATGCATCTTCTTCGATGTGAAAAACGATGCTGTTAATATTTATAATTATTGTCTTATTCATGATCCAGTTTGATTTGATTGATTCGTATAATTAATTTCGTCCTTGTAACGATGTCTGCACAGCAAATAGCAGTTCTTTCCATGTTACATCAAGCTTCGTCAGCACGTCGCGTCCCAACGGTGTGATTTGATAATATTTTCGAGGAGGGCCTGAGGTTGACTCTTTCCAGTTATAACTTAATAGCCCGTTATTCTTCAGACGTGTCAGTAAAGGATATAAGGTCCCCTCTACAACCAGAAGCTCCGCCTTTTTTAATTCATTAATTATATCTGAAGCATATATCTCCCCTCGGGAAATTATAGAAAGGATACAATATTCAAGTATCCCTTTCCTCATCTGGGTTTGCGTATTCTCTGCTATCATATTACAAAGATATATGCTTTAGACTGTACTATGCAATACATAGTACTATATTTTTTCAAAAACCACAGTTAACAACCTGATTATCAGCTAGAAAATTTTACTTAAAAACACAACAACCTATGTAACAGCTTCTTTAAGTCAAAAAGAAATATAATGACCTGAATTTCAGACTAATTATCATCAAAATATCCGCGAGTCATCCCTATCAATACCACCTCCATTAGAATAAATATTCTCCTCTTTCTTTTGAAACCTCCATAATAAATGCGACTTTTATAAAAATGATAAAATATTTATTCAACTACGCCTGGGCAATATTATGGGCAATACTAATGCTTATCCTAATGGGTTTGCCGGCCAACGACTTGCCCAGCACAAAATATTTCGAAGGTTTCGATAAACTCGCCCATTGCGGCTTTTTCTTCGTCTTCACTGTGCTTATGCTCATGGGGTTTATTGTCCATTCTAAAGGGAGAGCTTCGAAACTTAAGACTTTCGTTATCACCTTAGTTGTTGCAAGTCTTCTGGCTTTTGGCACAGAAGGATTGCAGTTATATTTCTCCACAGGGAGAGCCGCTGATTGGTGGGACATATTCGCAGATTATGTAGGTATATGCATGGCGCTTTTTAGCTACATCTTGTTGCATCAGAAAAGGTTAGGTTACGAATAACGGAGTCTGCTTAATTAGCAACGTATTTCGCTGTGATTAGGGCATTTTTGTCATGTCATTAAGCAATAGCTAAAATTGCCACAGAGACTTTGCATCCAGTATCATCAATCAACCTATTGATTGCGGCTCCTAGAACATCGCCACTGTCGAGCAAATCATCGACAAGTAAAATATGCTTGCCTACAAAACTCGATGAGGAAATACAATGAAATACCTTATGGCGGCTAGAGCTTTTGACAATTTCAGAGCAAATAAAATCTGACGAATTGACTGGCAAATGAAGCGCTGCACCTATACCCCTCGCTAAACATTCGTTCTGATTATATGCTCCTAACCTCTGGCCTCTCCGCGCGA
>NZ_JABMCQ010000125.1 GCF_013179575.1 Sphingobacterium shayense
TCCGATGAATGGGGAAGTCAAATTTCAATGCATTTTTAACAAGTTTGTTTAGCCATTCGCCCATTTTTTCTCCTCTCCAAGGAGCAATCGCTCCGTCATATACGGATTTGCTTTTATCAGGGACCACAAGGTCTGGATCTATGCCAATAACTTTACCGTAGCCCTCGCATTTTTTACAGGCGCCGTAAGGATTGTTAAAACTGAAGAAATTTGGCGTAGGCTCTTCAAAGGTAATACCGTCGAGCTCAAATTTGTCTGAATAATGCTTGATTTGGCCATCGACATCAACGTGACAGTTGCCTTTTCCTTCAAAAAACGCCGTCTGCAGGGAATCTGCTATCCGACTGGTAGTATCGTCTTGTTGGTCTAAAACGATCCGATCGACAACAATTTGTACGGCTCCAGTTTTAAAATCACTGTTCTTAATACTACTATCATCAATGATAGATTCAATTTTATGAATTTTATTATTATAAAGTATTCTAAGGAACCCTTTTTGCAACAAGATCGACAATTCTTCTTTGAGTTTTCTGTTGTTTGTCGGCAATAGATCTGAAAAGATAGTTACTGTAGCTCCTTCCGGATGAGCGATAATCTCATCCGTGATTGATGAAACGGTGTCTTTAGTTACCTGTTTTCCAGAAATCGGAGATATTGTTCTGCCAATCCGAGCATAGAGTAATTTTAAATAATCGTAAATCTCCGTCGAGGTCCCTACAGTAGAACGTGGGTTCGAGGTAATTACTTTCTGTTCTATTGCAATTGCAGGAGCAATACCTTTTATGTAGTCGACTTCTGGTTTGTTCATACGGCCCATAAATTGACGGGCATATGAAGAAAGGCTTTCAACATATCGACGTTGGCCCTCAGCATATAAGGTGTCGAAGGCAAGAGATGACTTTCCAGACCCAGACATTCCTGTGATAACCACAAGCTTGTTTTTAGGGATATCGACATCAATATTCTTCAAGTTATTGACTCGAGCGCCTTTAATTTGGATGTATGATTTAGCGTTTTGTTCAGATTTTTTTGACATGACTAACAAAGGTACGGAATTTAGTTAAACTACGGGAGTGTTGATTGTGACACAAACGGGTGATGTTGTTGAATTTTAATCGGTTTGTGGGTCTCTGATCGCGATATGAGGCAAAAAGAAAAGTAGTTGTGAGTATGCGTTAGTTGATAATTATTCCCCTAATTTTTCTTAAGGTGGATGAACAAATTCCCTTATCTTTGCATTTTATTTTAAAGTGGACTTCTGTGATTAATGTAAATAATGTTGGCGTATCCTTTGGCGGTACAACCCTTTTTAATGATGTGAATTTTTCCATCAATGAGAATGATAAGATTGCCCTAATGGGGAAAAACGGAGCCGGTAAGTCGACGTTGTTAAAGATTATTGCTGGCGTAGATAAACCCACACAGGGGAATGTCTCCGGACCTAAAGATGCGGTCATCGCGTATCTACCACAACATTTGTTAACAAAGGATGACCGAACTGTGTTTGAGGAAGCTTTACTCGCGTTTGAGGAAGTCTACGAAATGAAAAATGAGCTCGAAGAGCTTAATGAACTACTTACCGTGCGCACTGATTATGAGACCGATGACTATCTTAAACTCATCGAAAGAGTATCGGAACTTAGTGAGAAATATTATTCCATTGAGGAGATCAATTATGATGCAGAGGTTGAGAAGGTTTTGAAAGGATTAGGATTTGAGCGAACAGATTTCGGGCGATTAACAGCGGAATTTTCTGGTGGTTGGCGTATGCGAATTGAGTTAGCAAAAATATTGTTGAAAAAGCCAGACCTAATTCTCCTCGATGAACCAACAAATCACATGGATATTGAGAGTATTCAATGGCTCGAAGAATTTTTAATAAGTTCTGCAAAAGCGGTAATTGTTATTTCGCATGATAGAGCATTTGTTGATAATATTACTAATCGTACGATCGAGGTGACGATGGGCAAGATTTATGACTATAAGGCGAAATACACCCATTATCTGGAATTACGTAAAGAACGGCGTGCACATCAATTGAAGGCCTACGAAGAACAACAAAGGTTTATTGCCGATAATCAAGAATTTATAGACCGTTTCCGCGGGACTTATTCGAAGACTTTACAGGTACAGTCTCGTGTGAAGATGCTTGAAAAGTTAGAAATAATTACTATTGATGAGGTGGACAACTCCGCCCTTAGACTAAGGTTTCCTCCCTCACCTCGGTCAGGCAGCTTTCCCGTCACGGTTGAAGATTTATCTAAAAGCTACGGCGATCATGTTGTTTTTCGCGACGCAAATATGCTTATCAAGCAGGGTGAGAAAGTTGCGTTTGTCGGAAAAAATGGAGAAGGTAAGTCTACGATGATTAAGGCCATTATGGGGGAAGTCGATGTAGAAGGGAAACTGCAAATTGGTCACAACATCAAAATCGGGTATTTTGCACAGAATCAGGCTGCATTGCTCGACGGGGAGCTAACCGTATTTGATACAATAGATCAAATCGCAATGGGTGACGTACGAGTGAAGCTTAAGGACTTATTAGGTGCATTCATGTTTAGCGGTGATGATACAACGAAGAAAGTAAAAGTGCTATCGGGAGGAGAAAAGACTCGACTCGCTATGATTAAATTGCTATTGGAACCTGTCAACCTTCTGATATTGGATGAACCCACGAATCATCTTGATATGAAGACCAAGGATATTATTAAGAAGGCCCTGCAGGATTTCGATGGAACGCTAATATTGGTTTCTCACGATCGTGATTTTCTCGATGGTTTGGCGAGTAAAGTATTTGAATTTGGAAATAAACGTGTTCGAGAGCATTTTGAAGACATTAAGGGCTTCTTAGCCTATAAAAAGCTTAATAGTTTAGCGGAAGTCCAAAATTAACGACATAAGGTTGTTGTCGTGGACCAGAACACAGTTAAGAAATCTCTACTTACCAACCAGACGAGGTTGTAAAAGTGTTCAAAATATGGAGATCTCCTTCAGATACCGAAACAAAGGGATTGAAATCTAGCCTTGCTTTTTAGGCCTGTAGGATGAGCTTAATCTTCATTTAGCCCTGGTTCGTCTTCTTCAAGCTCGGCTAATAGTTTTTCAACTTCCTCTTCAGAGGCGGTGAGTTTAGCTTTACAAGCATTTATTAGGGAGGTTGCCCGTCGAATTTTGGTGGTCAATTCATCAATGTCTGTTTTCCCTGATTCGATTTCATCTACGATTGTTTGTAATTCCTCTAATGCTTGATTATAAGTGTAATTCATCTTCATAATATATTATTTTTTGGACACCCGACTGTGCAATGTGCCTTGAAAAAGAAGCGTCTCAATTTCATCTCCGTCGGCAACCTCGTTAAAGCTTGTAATAGCTTTTCCATTTATTCGGGTGATGCTAAATCCCCGTTGGAGTAGCTGCTGCGGATCTGCGATCTGTAGTAGACGTTCAATGTTTTTAAGATCTATTTTTGTGTTTTTTATTGTTTGACGACTAAACAAGTTTAAATTACTTTTTAGAATGTTTAGCTTGTTTTCAGCATGTGTTAAAGATGTCTTACCGCTCCAAGAAATAGATCGCGATAGGTGAGAGAGCTGTTGTTTTTCTCTTGCGAATAGTGATAATGTTGCCAGTCGAATCCGGCGCTGTGATTCTTCAATTGGTAATGCAAACTGGTGAAATCTTTGAATAAGAAAATCAGCGAGTTCACTCGGGGTGATGGCACTTTTAAATGCAACCATTTCACTTACAGTCAGATTTGTGGAATGCCCTATCCCTGTGAGGACAGGAATAGGGAACGTCGCAATAGCTTTAGCAAGAAGAAAATTGTTGTAGGATGATAGTCCCACCTCGCCACCGCCTCCACGAATAATAGCTACAACATCATAATCCTCGATATTTTCCGCAATAACGGTAAGCTGCTTTATTATAGACGGTATTGATTTATCTCCTTGTAATAGAGCAGGGTATAATGTGCTCTGAAATTTATAACCCCACGGATTGTTTTTGATTATTTGGAAGAAATCAGAAAATCCTTTACTGGTTTCAACAGATATTAATGCCAAGCGTTTGGGTACTAGCGGGAACGGGAGATTTTTGTTCGCGTCATAGACGCCCTCTGCTAGTAGTTTTGCTATGCTCTCCCGTTTTTCTTTTTCTAGTTCTCCCAAGACGAAGGTTGGATCAATATCTACAATCTTAAGGCTGAATCCAAAAAGAGGGTCATACGTTATAGCTGCTTGAAATAGGATCGTTATACCGTCGCGTAGCGGTTCATTTAATATCTTTTTAAATTGCTGGTTGATGCGCTGATAGTCCGTTTTCCATAACACCGAACGCATCTCGGCAACAATCTTTCCTTCTTTTTTCTCGACAAGTTCGGGATAGCAATGCCCCGAATGATTGTAAACATTGAGCTTGTTCATTTCGGCCTTAATCCAATACAAACTTTTGTAGCGATCAGCGATTGTTTTTTGGACGCTTCGTGAGACTTCTAAAAGAGAGAAAATAGTTTTATTTTCCGTGATTTCGGGCATAAATCAAATTTACGATATTTCCACGATATTGTGTGGATGTGTCGTACTGTTCCGGGCGATCTGTATTTGGACTAGAGTAAGTGGGCTAGTTCGAAGCTGTCTATTTTAAATATGAAGAAACAATTGCGTTTTGTTGCGCTTTTTGTTAATTTTAAGATTGAAATGCTTAATCAAAATTGAAATCTTCTCATTTTATTCACCATGATAATAAATTCCCGCGTTTTTATACTTGTTTTATCTTTAGTCTGCTTCTTGGGAACAGCAAGTAGTTACGGACAGTATAAGCAAACGATGCAAAACAAGACGACGATCTTAAAACAAAACGGAGCAGTTATTCCGTTTACTCGGCTCGATGAAAAAGAGATTGTGGTAATCTCCCCATCGAAACAAAAATATGGAGAATTTATCGATATGTTAAATCGTTATACGGATGTACACAGCGCCGATTTTTCCAATTATGATGAGGAGACAAAGTTTTTCAATACAGTTATTGTGGTGGGTACGGCGGCTGATCTACGGGCTGATTTTATGCTCAAAGTGAATCAATCCGTCATTAATGGAAAACAATTGATCGTTGTTCGGTTCGACGATAACTCAATTTATAGTGTTTGGCCTTCGGGAAAATTTTCACAGAAGGTTACAGAGATTGTATATCCGGAATTTAATGTGCTGGCTCAGCGAAATGCCGCTATGTCGATCTTTGGAGGACTTGCAGTCACTCAAGGACCCAACAAAACGGAGCAAACTCGCATACAATATTCCTTGGGTGAGGATGCCGGCATTGATTTGGCCGGAATGAAGAAAAAAATTGACGCTATCGCCGCAGAGGGAATTGCGGGGCGGGGGGCTCCAGGCATGGTTGTAATGATTGTAAAAAACGGGCAGGTGATTTTTGAAAAAGGTTACGGATCACATACTTACGACGGCGTCGTACCAACAAAGATTTCCGATATATTTGACCTGGCCTCGATTAGTAAAATTGTCGGAACCACCCCGGTGATTATGCATTTGCAAGAAACCCACGCTGTTGAGCTAGATAGTACCATGGGGTATTATCTTTGGAAGGCGAAAGAAACGAACAAGAAGGATATTCCTCTCCGGAGTGTGTTGCTTCACGAGGCAGGTTTTACACCATATATTCCATTCTATAAAAACCTTAATCCGGGCGATGTGGTATTCCAGCCCGATAGTGCCCATCAAGTTCAGGTTGCTGATGGAGTCTACTTACGTAACAATTATTACCGTGATGTGATGTGGCCGGTGATGCTTAACTCTTCAGTGAAGCCAACCGGAAACTATGTATATAGTGATATCAGCATGTACGTAATGAAGGAGGTCGCGGAACACGTGACTGCAGAGCCAATGCAGGAATATGTACAGAAGTTTTTATATCAACCGATCGGAATGAAAACGGCAGGTTATAATCCGAGACAACGCTTTGAGAAGGGGCGTATAATTCCGACAGAAAACGATACGTCATTTCGAAAAGTTCTTTTGCAGGGGTTTGTGCATGACCAGGGAGCAGCAATGGCAGGAGGTGTAGCCGGACACGCCGGGCTCTTCGCGACGGCAAATGATCTAGCTATTTACGCGCAGTTACTCTTAAACCGTGGTGAGTACGGAGGAGTAAGATATTTCAATCCCGAGACGGTTGATCTGTTTACCTCTAAACAATCCGCTACTAGTCGCCGAGGACTAGGTTTTGATCGAAAAGATCCTGATCCCAAAAAAGAATACCCTTCTTTACTGGCAAGCGAATCTGTGTACGGTCATACTGGATACACCGGTACGTGTCTCTGGATCGATCCCCAGAACCAGTTGACATATATATTTTTGTCGAATCGTGTTCATCCTCAAGTGACAACGAATATTTATGATATGAATATTAGAAGTCGTATACAAGACGCTATTTATGAAGCATTTAAGAAGTAGAATTAATCAGTTGACGTTTCTGTGTAGCGTAGTTTTAGGGATAGTCGGAATGGGAAGCTGTTTAGCGCAACCGGTAGAGGCATTTCACAATCAAATGATTGTGGTGGACGGGCATAACGATGTTATTTATGAGTCTTTGTTAAAAGGACGTGATATTGGTAAGGAACTTCCAGTGGGGCATACAGATATACCTCGCCTGCGTAAAGGTGGTGTGGATGTACAGGTATTCGCTGTTTGGTCGGACGATAAGAGATATGGGAAAGGTAAAGCTTTTAAGCATGCAAATCATCAAATTGATTTGCTAGAAGAAACAGTGGCACGCTATCCCGACCAGTTAGCCATTGCAAAAAATAGTGCATCGATAAGTGCGATTGTTGAGCAAGGAAAGATTGCAGCAATCATTGGGGTTGAGGGGGGTAACATGATTGAGGGGTCGATCGAAAATTTACAGAAGTTGTACGATCGTGGCGTTCGTTATTTGACTTTGACGTGGAATTATAACCTTCCTTGGGCTACCGCTGCTGCGATAGAGGTGAAAACCAAAGGTGATAAAGGGAAAGGATTATCAGAAAAAGGAAAGGAAATTATTCGCAAAATGAATGAACTAGGAATGATGATTGACCTTTCGCATAGCGGAGAGAAAACATTTTATGATGTCCTAGCTATCAGTAAAAAGCCAGTTTTAGTTTCGCATAGCAATTCTTATCGTTTGATGCCACATTACAGAAATCTAAAAGATGAACAGCTAGAGGCGTTGAAGGAAAATGGAGGCGTTGTTGGAGTAAATTTCTATTCCGGCTTTCTGGACCCGGGATTTGTCGAGCGTGTGCGGAAAACATATCGGAATCACTTTGGTGATAAAGGAAATTATGAATTGTCATCGTCTTCTCAATATGATAAGCTTCCTGTGAAAATGAAGCGGCAAGTCGATGCGCCTTTATCTATATTACTTGATCATATCGATTATTTGGTGGGAAAAGTGGGTATTGATCATGTTGCTGTAGGGTCAGATTTTGATGGGATAGAGTCATCACCACAGGGTTTAGAAGATGTGTCGAAATTTCCGGTTTTGACTGCGGCTCTTTTAGAACGAGGCTATACAAAAGGAGATGTCACTAAGATTATGGGGCAGAATTTTTTGCGTATTCTGGCGGAGAATGAAGAGCAGTAGCATACCGGCACCGGTAATGGGTATTTGATATGATCGCGTGCTTGGGCCGTTATTTTTTTCTATTTTCGTACAATGGCTAAATCGAAATCAGCATATTTTTGTCAAAATTGTGGGTATGAGTCTCCAAAATGGTTGGGGCAATGTCCATCCTGTAAGCAATGGAATGTCTTCGTAGAAGAGGTTGTAGAAAAGAGTAGCTCTAAAGTGCCGGAGTGGCGTAGTACCAATACAATACCTTCCTCTCGGCGGACAAATAAGGCGGCGGTAATCAATGAAATCGTCTATCAAGACGAGCAGCGGTTAGCCACTCCTGACAAAGAGTTTAATCGTGTACTTGGCGGAGGAATTGTTCCTGGATCTTTGGTGCTTATTGGCGGCGAACCGGGTATTGGTAAGTCCACATTGATGTTGCAAGTCGCGTTGGGGATACCGAATGTAAAAACTCTGTATATCTCGGGCGAAGAGAGCGAGCAGCAGATTAAAATGCGCGCGGAACGTTTAGTCCAAAATTCGAAAGCTAATTGTTATATTCTGACAGAAACCTCCACACAGAATATTTTTAAACAGATTGAAACCGTACAACCCGATATTATCGTAATCGACTCTATTCAAACCTTACATTCCTCACAGATTGAATCTGCTCCGGGATCCGTTTCTCAGGTTCGAGAGTGTACCGCTGAATTATTGCGTTTTGCAAAAGAGACAAGCACGCCTGTGTTTATCGTGGGGCATATAACTAAAGATGGCTCAATTGCTGGCCCCAAGGTTCTTGAGCATATGGTCGATACGGTTTTGCAGTTTGAGGGGGATAGGCATCATGTGTATCGTATTTTACGGGCTGTTAAGAATAGGTTTGGGTCGTCCGCAGAATTGGGGATTTATGAAATGCAAGGATCGGGTTTGAGGGAAGTATCAAACCCTTCCGAAATTATGCTGTCTCAACGTGAGGAGCCTGTTAGTGGGGTGGCTATTGCGGCGATGCTTGAAGGAGTGCGTCCAATGATGATTGAAGTGCAGGCGTTAGTAAGCAATTCTGCATTTGGGACACCACAGCGTACTTCGACGGGTTTTGATACGAAGCGATTAAGTATGTTACTTGCGGTTCTTGAGAAAAGGTTTGGGTTTCGCTTAAGTGCGCAGGACGTCTTTCTTAATATCGCCGGGGGACTTCGTGTGGAAGATCCAGCTATCGATTTAGCGGTTATAGCGGCTCTGATATCCTCTCAACAGGATATTCCGTTGTCGTCGCAAATTGCGTTCGCAGGCGAAGTTGGTCTCTCAGGTGAAATTCGAGCGGTCAACCGTATTGAACAACGCATTGCTGAGGCGGAGAAATTAGGGTTTGAAGGAATTTTTATATCCAAGTATAACACCAAGGGGCTAGATGCCAAAAAATTTGATATTGCTGTTCGCCCGATGGCGACACTTGAAGATCTATTCCGCGTATTATTTGGGTAGTTTCTAGTACAAGATTCTTAGCATATTAGCAAACGTTCGCTTTTTCGGTGCTGTTTGCTAATATGCCGTATAATCCTAATCGCTTTAGATTAGGCTCATGAAGTCATTTGTGCGACTGTTGTTTACTTTAGAAGTTCGCGCAGTTTATTATCTAATTCTTCCCCGTGAATATTGCGAGCAACGATAATGCCTTCAGGATCCACGAGAACATTTTGTGGAATTGAACGGACTCCGTATAAAGTTCCCGCAGCGTTCTGCCAATTTTGTAAGTCAGAAACATGTTTCCATGTAAGTTTATCGGTTTTTATTGCCTTGACCCAATCTTCATGCTTTCTGTCGAATGATACGCCTAAGATTTCAAAATTTTCGCCGCTAAATTCAGCGTATGTTTTTACAAGCGAAGGGTTTTCTCGACGGCAGTCAGGACACCACGCAGCCCAAAAATCTATCAGGACGTATTTGCCACGTAAATCAGAGAGTGAAAAAGGTTCTCCTTCAGGTGTTAATTGTGTAATTCCAGGCGCCTTTTTTCCAACCGAGGTACTTTCAAGCCGTTTGAGGTAGTAATTGAAAGCTTTCCCTTCTTTAGATTTCCGTACACTACGGTCTAACCCTTTAAATAGCGAACGTAATTCCTTGTAATCGGGTTCATACCCACCCACTCGTTGAATTGTTTTCAATGTTTCGATACTGCTCGGATTTTTCTCTACTTGTGCGATAAGTTCTTGTTTTGTTTGTGCAAAAATGAAAGTAGGAATCGCTATCAGGAATGTGAAAATAAGTCGTTTCATTATTTTTTAATTATTGTTGGTACCAAAGATAAAAATTCTATTAAATTAGTCGAGAATTCATTTTTTAAAATGACAATTAGCATGCAATCAAATTTTATCGATTCTAAGCTGCCGAACACAGAACTGAGTATTTTTTCGCAAATGTCGGCTCTAGCACAGCAGCACAATGCCATCAATCTTTCACAGGGATTTCCCAATTACCCAACGGATCCGGAGCTTATTGATCTCGTGTCATATTATATGCGCGCTGGCGCAAATCAGTATGCTCCAATGGCTGGCGTAGCACCATTATTGCATGGTCTAGCGCGAAAAATGGAACATCTATATGGCGTTGGTGTGGATGCTGAGAATGAAATTACGATAACTTCTGGAGGGACGCAAGCGATATTTACGACAATTGCGGCAACGATTCGTCCACAGGATGAGGTGATTATTTTTGAACCGGCCTATGATTGTTACAGCCCTACAGTCGAGCTTTTTGGAGGGAAAGTCATTCCCGTTCGACTCGAGGCGCCTGATTTTAAGATTGATTGGGAAGAGCTCCGTTCTAAACTTTCCAGTCGTACTCGGTTGATTATACTCAACAATCCGAACAATCCTTCTACGAAAATTCTTGAGCGTCAGGATTTAGAGGAACTTGAGAACCTTGTTCATGAAAGCGCGATTATGATCCTAAGCGATGAAGTATATGAGCATTTAATTTTTGACGAGAAAAAGCATCACTCCGTGCTTATGTTTCCGGGTCTGCGAGAACGTAGTTTTGTGGTGGCATCTTTTGGGAAGTTGTTACATACCACAGGTTGGAAACTGGGCTATGTTGTCGCGCCGGCTGTCCTGAGCAAAGAATTTCGTAAGGTACATCAATTTAATGTTTTTAGCGCTAACACGCCAATGCAGTTGGCAATTGCGGACTATTTAAAAAGAGAACATTATCTCCAGCTACCGGCCTTTTTTCAAAAAAAGCGAGATTTTTTGACAGCGGGGTTAGAGCATTCGCGTTTTAAAGTGCTTCCCAGTGAAGGGACCTATTTTTTGTTGATAGATTATAGTCAGGTGAGTAGCTTATCTGAACTAGACTTTTCTCGCCAGTTAACTGTTGAGCATGGACTTGCAAGTATTCCTGTTTCCGCGTTCTACAGTAACCAGCTAGAGCAAAAATTGTTGAGACTGTGTTTTGCTAAAGATCAACCAACGTTGACTGCTGCGATTGACCTCCTTAAAAAGGTGTAAGGTCAACCGATTGCAATGCTGTTTTTGCATCTTTTTGCCTGATTTTGCCTGATTTTTGCCTTTTAGTATGGTTTTATTTTTAAATTTGTTACTCAGGTTGTTAACACTTATAATATTCCTTATTAATGGCAAGATTAAATTTATTAGAGGAAACACGTTTTGAGCGCGTACCGGTTAAGGTGTACCCCACTCAAAATGAAGCTTCTTTAGATGTAGCGAAGCGTATTGCTACAATTATCCGTGAGAAGCAAGCTAGCGGAGAGACAGCAGTCTTAGGTTTGGCTACTGGCGCCACTCCCGTGAAGGTTTATAAAGAATTAGTTCGTCTTCATCAGCAAGAAGGACTCAGCTTTAAAAACGTGGTTACTTTTAATTTGGATGAGTATTACCCGATGAGGCCTGACGCAGATCAAAGTTATGTGTCATTTATGAACAAAAATTTGTTTGATTTTATTGATATCCCAAAAGAGAATATCAATATCCCTGATGGAACGCTTGCGGAAGATCAGATTCAAACATTTTGTGAGGGGTACGAACAAAAAATTTCTAATTACGGCGGGTTGGATGTACAGATCCTAGGTATAGGGCGTACAGGACATATTGGTTTCAACGAGCCGGGATCAGCACCAAATTCTGGTACACGGATGGTTATTTTAGATGATCTGACTCGTCGTGATGCTTCTCGCGATTTCGGTGGTAAAGAAAATGTGCCGACCAAAGCGATTACGATGGGTGTTGGAACGATCTTCAAGGCCAAAGAAATAATTTTGATGGCGTGGAACGAGAAGAAAGCAGAAATTGTTAAAAAGGCCGTTGAAGGAGAGTTGTCGCCCGATATTCCTGCAACTTATTTGCAACTGTCGGATTCTGTTGAGTTTATATTAGACAAGGATGCTGCTTCGCAGTTGACGCGTTTCTATCTTCCGTGGTTAGCACATGAAGTTGTATGGACAGATGCTTTAATCAAGAAGGCCGTGGTATGGTTATCTCTTAAGCTAAACAAAGCGATATTGAAGCTAACTGATGATGATTATAATAACAACGGTATGGCGCAACTTGTAGCAGAGAAAGGGACGGCGTACAGCATTAATATAAGGATCTTTAACGAATTACAACGGACGATTACAGGTTGGCCTGGTGGTAAGCCTGGTGTGGATGATTCGAGCCGACCGGAGCGTGCCGAACCAGCGAAGAAAAACGTTATTCTTTTTTCACCACACCCAGACGATGATGTAATCTCAATGGGAGGAACGTTTATTCGTTTAGCGGATCAGGGGCATAATGTACATGTTGCTTACCAAACTTCCGGGAATACTGCGGTTTGGGATGAAGATGTGCTACGTTATTTGGAGTTTGTTCAAGATTTTGCGGTAGCTATTGACGATGATAAAGGAGTTACAAAGGGTATCTACGAAGAAGCGCGTACTTTTTTTGCAAGTAAGCAACCTAACCAGGTCGATCCAGAGATTATTCGTTCAGTTAAGGCGCTTATCCGTAAAGGAGAAGCGATCGCAGGAGCGCGTTATGTCGGTTTACCTGATGAAAATATACACTTCCAAGACTTGCCGTTTTACGACAGAGGTAAATTTTCTAAAGATATTTCGTATGAGGACGATATTCAAATAACGATGGATCTACTTCGCGAAGTGCAACCTCACCAAGTCTTTGCTGCGGGTGATTTTGCAGATCCACATGGAACACATCGTGTGTGTTTCGATATTCTATTTGAAGCGTTAAAGCGTCTAACGAAAACTGATGAATGGA
>NZ_JABMCQ010000126.1:0-2763 GCF_013179575.1 Sphingobacterium shayense
TTGTTCTATGATTTTTACAGATTCTTTAACTTCGTCTACACGTACCTTATAACGATCCCAACAATCGCCAAGAGTGCCCATCTCGCCTTTTCCAACCGGAACTTCAAATTCCAATTCTGGATATACAGAATACCCATCGACACGCCGGAGATCCCATTTAATACCCGACGCTCGTAGCATCGGGCCGCTACAGCCATAATTTATCGCCACATCAGCAGGAAGAGCTCCAATGTTTGCTGTGCGTGAGATAAATATTTGGTTGTTGGAGAGTAGTTCATCGAGTTCGATCAACTTTGGTTTAAAATATTTTATAAAATCATTACACCGCTCTTCAAATCCAACAGGGAGATCGTAAAAAAGACCACCTACCCAGATGTAATTATACAACATTCTCGATCCCGAAGCCCATTCCAACATATTCATTATGTGTTCTCTGTCTCGAAAACACCACATGAAGGGTGTAAAGGCGCCGATATCTATCCCATAGGTTCCTATCGCAATCAAATGCGAAGCAATACGGTTAAGTTCACATACCAACACTCTTATGTATTCGATTCGCTTCGGAAGATCATTATCAATACCTAACATCCGCTCAACTCCCATAACAAAGGCGTGACTATTGTTCATTGAAGATAAATAATCAAGCCTGTCTGTAAATGGAATGGCTTTGCCATAATTCATTGACTCTGCGTGCTTATCAAAACAGCGATGAAGATATCCCATGTGTGGTATAATATCTTTAACAAGTTCTCCATCTGTAATGAGTTCTAGTCGAAGAACCCCATGCGTCGAGGGATGCTGGGGACCGACATTTATAACCATTTCCTGAGAACTAATTCCAGAAATTTTATTTTTATACCGTTCAACCGCTTCTGTATATTTGCTCATTAAAAATTACTTAATTGTTATACCGTGATAACTTTCTGGATCCTGATAGTCCTTGCGTAAAGGGTGCCCTTGCCAATCATCGGGTAATAAAATACGTCTCAAATCGGGGTGACCTATAAAAAATATCCCCATCAAATCATATGCTTCCCGCTCGTGCCAATCTGCAGTTTTCCATACCGAACTCACCGATGGAACTTCCGGCAAATTGTCTTGGGATCTTTCATTGGGTATTTCTACTTTCAATACCAATTGAGTTTGATAAGGTAGAGAAGCTAAGTGATACACTACTGTAAATCTATTTTCTGGAAAATAGTCTACCGCGGAAATATTGGATAAAAAGTCATAATAATGTCCTTGAGTATCTCTTAGGTACATACATATCGGCACAATATATTCAACATTCACAACCAGAATGGGCTGCAAATTTGACTCTTCAACACGTACCACGGCCTCCGTTCCAAATGTAGTTATCAGTTGCTGTTGTATTTCTTCAATCATTATTTTAAGGTGCCAAACGGTGAATTTTCCAATCGTGGCCGCGTTTAATATACTCGACACGATCATGTAAACGGTTACTTCGTCCCTGCCAAAACTCCATACGAAGTGGCTTTACTAGATAGCCTCCCCAATGTTTTGGACGAGGAATATAATCAGATTTTTCATACTGCTTTCTGAGGGTTTCAACGCGAGACTGTAAAAAAGATCTGTTATCAATAATCTCACTTTGTGGTGATGCTAACGCACTTAGTCGACTTAATTTAGGACGCGAAGAAAAATATTCATCCGACTCTTCTGCGGGTAATTTTTCAACGACGCCTTCAACACGTACTTGGCGCTGCAACTCCGGCCAAAAAAACAATAGGCTTACCTTATCGTTATTTTCAATAGAAACTGCCTTTCTACTATAGTAATTTGTAAAAAAACTAAAGCCGTTTGGCTTAATATCTTTTAACAAAACGACTCTAGAGGACGGAAATCCCTCCTCGCTAACGGTAGATAAAACCATAGCGTTCGGTTCAATGACCTTAGAATTTACAGCTTCATTAAACCATCGCTGAAATTGATCTACGGGGTTTTCCGCTACTTCCTTTTCGTCAAGGCTAAACTTACTATAATCCTCACGGATGGAGGCAATATCTTTGTGAATAATTGACATGATCCAAGTCAGTTGTTACAGATAGCAAACTTAATCAAAACGTATGGCATTCGTAGAGCAGTAATCGCAAAAAATTGTGATTGTCTATAAAATATCTTATATTAATCCATAAATAAAACGATTCGATTTTTTAACGTTAGTCCAACAATTATGTTCAATACGTCCAGTCCCGAGAAAGGTAGCATTCTACTTGCAGAACCATTTATGTTAGACTATAACTTTGACAGATCCGTCATTTTACTATGTGAGCATGACATTGAAGAAGGTACCATGGGTCTGATCCTCAACCATCGTTCAAGTTTATTACTGTCTGATGTTATTAACGAAATTGAATCCGATGACTTTAATTTATATATCGGTGGTCCGGTCAACACGGAGGCAATGTTTTTTATTCATAAGGTTCCCGATCAAATTGAAGGAGGTGTCCAATTAGTCGACAGATTTTACTTCGGGGGAAATTTTGACCAAGTTATATCTTTGATTAACAACAAATTGATAACATCAAGTGACATAAAATTCTTTCTAGGGTATGCCGGTTGGAACATCAATCAATTAGAAGATGAAATCGAGCAAAATAGCTGGGTCGTACACAATAAATTTCCAACCGAATTATTACTCCTTGAAGATGGTGAAGACCTTTGGAAACAAGCGATAATAAGTTTAGGTCCAAAATATGCTCACGTTGCCAATTTTCCAAAAACCCCTAACATGAACTAGAA